>JALZUU010000469.1 GCA_023300665.1 Saprospiraceae bacterium
GCAATTTAGTAATCCGGCCGTTAGTCTATCGGCGGGAATTTATAATGTGACCGTAACAGATGGCAATACTTGTACGGCAGAAACGATGGTGGAAGTAATACAGCCAGACACCTTAACCGCAGTAATTACTCCAACAGCCGTTGCTTGTTTTGGAGAAAATACTGGAACGATAGTTAGTACCGTTGTTGGCGGGAATGGTGGCAATACGTATACTTGGTCCAACGGAACCAGTTTGACAGATGCGGCTGATTTGGTAGCTGGAAATTATGGATTTACGGTAACAGATGCGATGGGTTGTGCGGCTACTGCATCGGCAATTGTCTCAGAACCAACTGCTCCAATTACCTTGACTATCGCACAAGGAGATACTTCTTGTTTTGAACAAAATGCTAGTACTGCGTTTGTGACGGTAGAAGGAGGAACCCCTAATTTAGGTTCTTATCAATATTCATGGACCAATGGTGGAGGTATAGATTCAATTGTTACGAATACAGGTGTTGGAACCTACCGAGTACAGGTAACGGATAATAATGGTTGTAGTGAGACTGCTGAAATTGATATTCAAGAATATTCAGAGATTGAAATAAGTATAGCGGTGGTTGATCCTACTTGTTTTGGTGATGAAGATGGTCGAATGGCTGTTACTGTTATTTCGAGAGATGGCGTGATTGATGACTTAAATGATTATACTTATGATTGGTCTAATGGAGCAACAGGAATGGCCATAATTGATTTAGTAGGAAATCAAAACTATGAAGTGCTCGTTACGGATGAACGGGGTTGTGTTGGAGATACGAGTCAATTTTTACAAGCACCAGGTCAAATTAATTTAAATGTATTACCAATAGAACCAAGATGCTTTGAAGAAGCAAATGGTAGTATTGAAATTACCAATGTTAATGGGAATACCGATGATCATACTTTTGAATGGAGTACAGGAGAGACCACTGAAAAAATTGAAGATTTAGTAGCTGGAAATTATAGAGTTACGGTGACAGATGATCTTGGATGTACGGCAGATTCTTTCTTTGTTTTAACGCAGCCTCAAGAACTGTGGGCCCGATTGACCGTTTCACCCAATGGTTGTGGAGGGCAAGCAATTGGTGGAATCTTAGCGGAGCCGCAAGGTGGAACACCAGGATATAGTTTTGAATGGAGTAATGGTGAGACCACTGCTGAAATAAACAATTTATCTTCTCAAAATTATAGTTTGATTTTAACCGATGGTCAAGGATGTCAGCATTTTGATACCATCTTTGTAGGTCGACCTGACGAGATGATGGTTGATTTTGATATAGTTGATCCTTCTTGTTTTGGAGGTAGAGACGGGAGGATTACCGCTAATGTTACGGGTGGAATTGGGCCATTTAGTTTTAGTATTGATGATGAGAATTATTTTGGTACAAATGTATTGGTAGGACTAACCGCAGGAGTTTATGAGGTGTATATTCGAGATCAAACAAATTGTACTCTAGTAGAAACGGTAACGATCACAAATCCACCAGCATTTGAAGTTTTGGCAGGAGATGATGAAGCGTTACAAGTAGGGGATAGTATCCAGTTATTACCCGATTTTGAGAATAATGTAGGAGATGTTCAATTAAGTTGGTCTGCTTTATTCGAAGGGACTTTATTCTGTGAAATAGATAGCTTACCTTGTACTGATCCTTGGGTTCAAACCTTATTTACCAATACCTATGAGTTGTATGGTGTGGATGAAAACGGTTGTGAAGATACCGATGAAATTGAGATTGTGATTGTAAAGTCAAGTCAAATTTTTGTTCCAACTGCCTTTACCCCGAATGGAGATAACGCCAATGATTTATTAATTGTGCATGGAGCAGAAGGTGCCCGAGTGAAGTCTTTTGTTGTTTTTGATCGTTGGGGAACTTTACTCTTTAGTATTGGTAATTATGATATTAATGATCTGAATATAGGTTGGGATGGTAGCTATCGAGGAAAACGTTCTCCTACGGGTGTTTATACTTGGAAGGCAGAAGTGGAATTTCTAGATGGAACAGAAAAATTGGCGAGTGGTCATACGACCTTGTTGAGGTAATTGTTTTGTTCAGGATAATAGAAGGTCTTTCTGCTGTGTTTAACTTTTATTGAAGTTGTTTAAAAATATTTTATGAAATTTAATAGGTATTATTTATTGGTGATGTTGGTGTTGACGATGTTGTTGAATACCACGGAGAGTAAGGCGCAAGATCCTCGATTTTCTCAATTCTATGCGGCACCTTTGCAGATAAATCCGGCGATGACGGGCGTGTTTGAAGGACGTTGGCGAGCGAATGCGATCTATAGAGATCAATGGGGAAGTATCTTAGGAAGTGTACCATTTCGAACCGTAGGTGCTAGTTATGATATGCGTTATAATGTAGCGAAGCGAGATTATTTTGCTTTTGGATTGAGTGCCTTACGTGATGAAGTAGGAGAAGGTCATTTGATTCAAAATAGAGCGTACTTAAATTTTTCATATCTAAAGCAAATAGGAGGTGGTCGACGAACGGGAGTTGGTCAATATTTAGTGGCTGGAGGGCAAGTTGGTGGAGGACAAAATCAAATAGAGTTTAATAATTTTTGGTTTAGTGAACAATTTGATTTAAGCATTGGTGGATTTCCCAATACTGCATTAGATAATCGAGAGAGTTCGTTAGTTGGTCAATCTCAAAATTCAGATTTTTTTATAGACTTTAATGCTGGACTTTTATACTATGCTGTTTTAGGAGATAACACTAGTTTTTACGGAGGTGCTGCCATTCATCATCTTAATAATCCAGAAATTTCTTTTTTTAGTAATAGTGCTGAAAGCTTAAATAGTCGGATCGTTGTGCATGCGGGAGGTGAGCTTGGATTTACAGATGAGCTAAGTATTCTTCCTGCAGCTATTTTTATGAAACAAGGCGTACTTACTTCATGGACAACAGGTGCAAATATCCGTTATAATAATCATGATTGGAATGAAGTAGCGATGCGATTAGGTGTATGGCCTCACTTTGCGAGCACACCAACCAGTCGCTTTTATTTTGAGTCGGTAGCAGTTACGGCTATTTTGGAGTTGAACCGCATCAATTTTGGAGTGAGTTATGATGTAACGATTTCTGATTTGCAAGAAGCGAATAATTCTCGAGGTGGATTTGAATTGTCATTGATTTATACCCATCCAGCAGATCGTAAGGTGAAGACGGTCTGTCCGAAATTTTAAGAGAAGTTGGATGATTGGACAGAAACACCGTAGCGACTAGGCATGACTTATCGCTACGGTGTTTTTAGTTATAGAAAAAGTTGTAGAGAATAAAAAATATGAATAAAGTCGCGATCTTCGGTCTTGGAGCCATGGGGTCTGTAATCACAAAATACCTTTTAGCGAATACAAATAATCAGCTCTCCTATTTTAATAGAAGTACTAAAAAGAGCATTCAAATTCTTTTTAATGACCAACTATTAACCTTACCAATTGAAAAGATTAACCAAAATATCGGACCATACGATTGGATGGTCGTTTGTCTAAAAACCTACCATTTAGCCGAAGCCAAAAGATCCATTAAAAAATTAATCGGACCGAAAACAAAGATCGCTGTTTTTAGAAATGGTCTTAATTTACAAGCTGATTTTGCAGATATTTTACCCGTCTCTAATATTCTAGAAACCATCATCGATTGTCCCACCCAACTGGATTCAAACGGTAATTATTTACAACTAA
>JALZUU010000470.1 GCA_023300665.1 Saprospiraceae bacterium
ATTCAACAATTCAACAATTCAACAATTCAAAGCTGCTAAGTCCATTCCAATATCTCCTCGAAAATATTTACCCTCAAAGTCTATCTGTTTTGCATTGTCTTTTGAGATCGCCAATGCTTCGGTAAAGTCATTTCCAAAAGAAGTAATCGCCAAAACTCTTCCACCATTGGTTAGCACTTGATTGTTCTCTATCTTAGTTCCAGCGTGGAAGACCTTACTATCTTTTATACCCGCTAAATGATGGATAACTTTTCCTTTTTCATAAGCCTCTGGATAGCCTCCCGAAACCAACATGATGGTGGTAGCTGCTCGTGGATCTTGTTCGATCGTAATTTCACTCAAAGTACCATTGGCTGTAGCGACCATTAGTTCAGTTAGATCATTTTTAAGGCGAGGAAAAACAACCTCTGTTTCTGGATCACCCATTCGACAATTATATTCAATTACAAAAGGTTCTCCACCGACACTGATTAGTCCAATAAAGATAAAACCTTGATAAATAATATCTCTTTGTTGAAGTCCTTTGATAGTAGGAATGATGATTCGTTTTTCGACCTTTTCCATCATTTTATCATCTACAAAATTTACTGGAGAGACTGCACCCATTCCGCCAGTATTTAGCCCTGTATCTCCTTCACCAATTCTTTTATAATCCTTGGCAACGGGTAATATTTTGTAATCTCGTCCATCTGTGAGTACAAAAACGGAGAATTCAATCCCATCTAAGAAGGATTCTACCACTACTCGGGCACCTGCATCCCCAAATTTTCCGCCAAGCATCGCACGAAACTCCTTTTTGGCTTCTTCACGATCTTCTAGAATCAATACCCCTTTACCAGCCGCAAGACCATCTGCCTTGAGTACGATAGGAGTGGTTGTTTTATCCAAAAAATCTAGCCCTTTATCCAATGTTTCAGCTGTAAACTCTTGATAATCAGCAGTTGGTATATTTTGGCCAGCCATAAAAGCCTTGGCAAAAGCTTTACTTCCTTCCAGTTGGGCACCTTCTTGTGACGGTCCGATCACCGGAATATGTTCAAGTGCTTCATCTGTACCAAAAAAGTCAAAAATTCCACGAACTAAAGGCTCCTCAGGTCCTACAACGACCATTTCTATCTCATTTTCTAATACAAAAGCCTTTAATGCAGGAAAATCGTTTGGATTGAGGTTTACATTGGTACCACATTCCGCCGTTCCAGCATTTCCAGGAGCGATAAATAATTGTTCACAAAAAGGACTTTCTTGAAATTTATAAGCAAAAGCATGTTCACGACCACCGCCACCAAGCAAGAGAATTTTCATATTAATTGTTTTTTTGGCAAAGATAGCGAAGTTGTGTAAGAATTCTAAAAACGGACGAGAACTAGAGAAAAAAGGCGCCTGTCCCGAACTTGATTCGGGGAAGAGTTAAATAATTTAATCAGTTCGTAGTCAATTTTGGAGTTTTTAAACAACTTCAACAAGAAACGAATGGGGACGACATAGAAAACTACCCTAGAAAGCGGTAAATTTTAGTATTTTCGCATAAAAAAAGGAAACATAGAATCGTAATTTATTTATTCAACATTCCTAAACATGATTTCCTACATAAAAGGAGCAATAACACATAAAAATCCAACATACATCATTGTCGAAACAGGTGGCATCGGCTACCATGTCAATGTAAGCTTGCATACCTACGCGCAGATTGAGAAAGAAGAACGAATCAAAATCTTGATTCATCAGCACATCAAAGAAGATAGCAATACTTTATACGGATTTAGTGAAGAGGCAGAACGGAGTCTCTTTAAGCTACTGATTTCGGTATCAGGGATCGGACCCAATACCGCTCGAGTCATTCTTTCGGGGATGACACCAGCAGAAGTTCGAGCCTCAATATTAGCAGAAAACGTTGCTGCTTTTAACCGAGTAAAGGGAATTGGCCCCAAAACAGCTAAAAGGATCATTTTAGACTTAAAAGACAAAGTGATGAAAGATTCGGGCGATAATATAGTAAGTTTAGGTGGTCAAGACAATACATTGAGAGCAGAGGCGTTATCTGCTTTAGTTGCACTTGGATTTGCTAAAGTTTCTGTTCAAAAGACCTTAAACCGAGTTTTACAAGCTGAAAAATTCACCAGCGTTGAACAATTGATAAAAGTGGCTTTAAAACAGCTTTCTTAAGATTCAATTCAAGAAGTAGTCAAACAAATTTGTGTTAATAAGTTATTCTTTTATTGATTTTTAGCATACTGATAGACTCTTCCGTTCCGATTTTATTCACTTTGACCAACTTTACAACATTACTATTAAAATAAACCCTAAAACCTTTTTGGATTAGGTCTAAAATGACCAAATAAGTGGTAAAACTTATTTGTATTTTATACGTAAGTATATAAATTATTGTAATAAGAAGTAATGTCCTTTGGTAGCTAATAAACGTTAAATAAATAGTTACTAAAACTAAGACGGCTACTTAATAACGTTACTCTATGGCGATACAATCGGTATCGTTTATATTTTTTGCACTGAAATCGATTATGAAAATAGAAAATTTACTTCTGTCAGTGATCTTTTGTTTCTGTCTGATCAACTTGACAAACGCCACATTACCTGCGGGTGAAAACCTAAAGGATCCTTTTGGTCCAGAAATAGTACTGGCGCAGGATACCCTGCCACCAGTAACTGAACGCTATGGCGATCATATTTCTAATCCGGCCAATAACCCGTTCGATCTTAAAGATCCATCGATCATCGAAAAAGAGGTCACCTTCGATCCAGAAACAGGTACGTATATCATTACGGAAAAAATCGGAGACGAATATTTTCGAATGCCTTCCTACATGACTTTTGAAGAATACCTCGAATATAAGTCCAAACAAGAAGAAAAAGCCTACTTTGATAGACTAGCAGGTGTCGGGAAAAGAGATGGAAAAATATCTAATCGAGAGGATCCGCTCTCTAAAATTGACGTGAAAGAAAGTTTACGGGACCGACTCTTTGGAGGTACTGGAGTAGATATAAAACCACAAGGGAACATTGATCTTACGTTTGGAGTAGATTTTCAACGTGTCGAAAATCCAGGATTTACCATCCGTCAACAAAAAACGGGAGGATTTGATTTTGATATGGATATTGAAATGAGTGTAGAAGCAGCAATTGGAGAAAAACTTAAAATGAGTACCAATTATAATACACAAGCAACTTTCGATTTTCAAAACACCATGAAACTGGATTATGATTCGGATGCTTTCAATGAGGATGACATCATCAAAACCATTGAAGTAGGTAATGTTAGTTTTCCACTTCGTTCTACCTTGATCAAAGGGAGCCAGAGTCTTTTTGGTTTACATACCGAATTACGCTTTGGTAAATTAACCCTTGGGTTAGTTGCTTCTCAGCAAAAATCACAAAACCAAAGTATTCGAATCGAAGGAGGAAGTCAAGTGCAAGAATTTGAAGTGCGAGCAGACGAATATGACGAAAATCGCCACTTCTTGTTGACACATTATAATCGTGCTACTTTCGAAGAATCCTTAGAGAATCTTCCGCAAATAAAATCGCTTTTCAAGATTACGCGAATGGAGGTTTGGATAACCAATGACCGAAATGAAGTAGAGAATATTCGAGATATCGTAGCTATATCAGATATTGGTGAAACAGAAAGATTGACCAATACCTCAGATATGTTTGGGACAGTACCCGTACCAGACATTGACAATCAAGATGTTAATGGTCGTGGACTACCAGGGACTAATTTAGCTACAAATATTGATGCGAATCCAATTCTTGCAGAATTAGTTGGGAATGAGGGTGCTAGAAATTTAGATAATGCGGTAGCAACTTTGAGTAGCTCTCCTTTTGATTTTCAACAAAGTCGAGACTTCGAAAAAGTAAGTGCGCGACTATTAAGTCCTAATGAATATACTTTTAATGCGGATCTTGGTTTTCTTTCTTTAAATGTAAATCTACGACCAGATCAAGTATTGGGTGTATCCTTTGAATATGACTATAACGGAAAAACTTTCCAAGTGGGAGAGCTTACCAAAGAAGGTGCTGGAGGTAATGAAGAAGGCGATTTGCCTGTAATATTTGTTAAAATGTTGAAGAGTACCACTCAACGAGTAGATGTTTCGACTTGGGATTTGATGATGAAAAACCATTATAATATTGGTGCTTTTCAAGTTAATCCTGATGATTTTATTTTTGATATATTTTATGATGATCCAGGAGAAGCAGCAAAACGATTTATTCCTGAAAGATCTGAAGAACCATTACTACGTATCTTTAATTTAGATCAACTTAACGTACAAGGTGATCCTTGTCCAGATGGAATTTTTGATTTTGTTACCAACATTACCATCAATCCTCGTAATGGTCGAATCATGTATCCAGTACTAGAACCTTTTGGTAGTTCTTTAGCAACCTCTTTAGCTAACTTACCCAATCCTTTGGTTGATACAACACTTATTTACGATGAGTTATATCGTCTAACGCTTTTCAATGCGCGAGAATTTACTGAGAAGAACCGTTTCATCATGAAGGGTAACTATAAGTCTAGTGTTTCTTCTGAAATTTCTTTAGGAGCATTTAACTTGCCAGAAGAATCGGTAACAGTACGTGCCGGTGGTCGAGTACTCGTAGAAGGACAAGATTATGAAATTGACTATAATATTGGTAGAATAAAAATTCTTAACGATGGGGTATTGAATTCAGGAACACCTGTAGATGTTTCTTTTGAAGATAACACTTTATTTAGTGTTCAGACAAGAACGATGTTAGGAGTGCGTGCTGATTATGAAATTAGTAAGGATTTTAATATCGGAGCAACTTATATGCGATTGTTTGAAAGACCATTTACACAAAAAGTAAATATCGGTGATGATCCAATTAATAACCGAGTACTTGGATTTGATATTAATTACCAAAAAGAAGCACCCTTCCTAACTAAAATGGTAGATGCGATTCCTTTTATTGAAACCAAAGAACCGTCAAGTATCAATTTCGTAGCAGAGTTCGCGGCTTTGAGACCGAGTCACCCTCGTGCCATTAATGTTGGTACAAATGACGATGACCAAAAAGGAGGAACCGTTTATGTAGATGATTTTGAAGGAACAACGAGTAATAACGACCTCCGAACACCTGCTAATAATTGGGTCTTGGCTTCTGTGCCTCAAGGTGCAGTTAACGATCTGGGTACCGGAGTGCTGGAAGAATCCGAATTAATTAATGATAGAAGTGCTGGTGCAAACCGTGCCTTGATTAACTGGTATCGAATTGACCAGACGATTAGTGGGAATAACGAGAATCCTTATACAAGATTAATTGAGCAAGACGAAGTTTTTCCAGGTCGTGCAGTACAAAATTTAGGGTTTGGAAACTTGGGAACTTTTGATATTTCTTATTATCCACGGGAACGAGGACCTTATAATTTTGATGTGCCAGGTGGCGTATCATTTGCTAATGGAGGGGGATCTGCTGGATTGGATAATACCGGAGGTTTACTAGAACCTGAGAGCCGCTGGGGAGGGATCATGCGTGCTTTGAATAATAATGATTTTCAAGCTGCCAATATTGAATACCTAGAGTTTTGGGTATTAAACCCTTTTATGAATAATCCAGAGAATGGAACCAACACAGAAGGAGGAGAATTAAATATCGACCTTGGAAATATCTCAGAAGATATCTTAAGAGATTCTAGAAAATTCTTTGAGAATGGAATTCCTACCGAACCTGGAATTCCTACCGATGAGACTAATTGGTCTAGAATACCTCGTACCAATGCAGTGACCAATGCTTTTGATAATAATGCAGATCTACGAGTAATTCAAGATGTTGGTTTGGACGGTTATAGCTCCGCACAAGAAAGTATTATATATCAAGAATATTTGGATGCAATTAATGCTTCTACTCTAAACCAAGATGCGAAAACTAGAATCCAGAATGATATTGCCAATGATGATTTTGTGAACTTCCGGTCCACAGATTTTACTAATAATAATACAGTATTTGATCGTTATAGACGAAATAATAATCCTGAAGGAAACTCTGGTGAACCAGTAGATGGTCGAGTCAATTCCTCTACAAATATTCCAGATTCAGAAGATTTAAATAATGATAATACGTTAGGCGAAACGGAATCTTATTTTAATTATAAAATCAAATTTGAACCAACTACGATACCAGGGCCTAGCGGTCAAATAGAAGTTGATATAGAATCTTCTCCTTTTATTTCTGATGTTCGACGTGTTGAAGATCGAGTTTGGTATCGTTATAGAATTCCATTGGCCAGTGAAATTCCTGAAAGAACACCAGTCAACGGTATTCAAGATTTTCGTTCTATTCGTTTTATCAGAATGTATATGAGAGAATTTCGTCAGCCAGTAACCTTGCGTTTTGCAACGCTTGAACTAGTAAGAAATCAATGGCGACGATACACCTTACGTGAATTAGATACGAGTCCAGTAGAGGCTATCAATCAGGCAATCTTTGATGTTAACGCAGTAAATGTGGAAGAAAATTCTGGAAAGGTTCCATTTGCTTATCAACTGCCTCCAGGTATTATTCGAGAACGATCGTTGAACACCACCTTCCCAAATCAGTTTCAAAATGAACAGTCACTTACTTTAGAAGTGCAAGATTTGGATCCGAGATTTGGCGTTGGAGCTTATAAGATTATCAACATGGATTGGCGACTCTACGAAAACATGAATATGTTCGTACACGCCGAGGCTTTTGATGACGCTGATTTGCTAGGTGTACCCGATGGAGATGTGTCGTTGTTTATTAGAATGGGTAGTGACTTTGAACAAAATTATTACGAATACGAAATACCACTGGATATGAGTACTGATCCAGTGGCTGCAATGACAGATGCTCTTCAACTTTGGCGTACCTCCAATGCGATTGATATTGAATTGGATGAATTTAAAGACGCTAAAATTGAACGAAATGCTTCTGGTTTTAGTCCCACCGACCGTTTTATAAAACCTTATGAATATGTATATCGTAACGATCCGAACGATGATGAAAGCCCAGAACTGACGAAGATTAATAATATCATTGTGAGAGGTAGTCCAAATTTTGCAGACGTCAAAGGGGTGATGCTGGGTATCAGAAATAATGGTTCTCAAACACACAGCGTCGAAGTATGGTGT
Organism: Saprospiraceae bacterium; assembly: GCA_023300665.1. GTDB lineage: Bacteria > Bacteroidota > Bacteroidia > Chitinophagales > Saprospiraceae > JALZUU01. The sequence continues at coordinate 7,137 of JALZUU010000470.1, forward strand.
AACGAATTAAGACTGAATGGAATCGACGAACAGGGTGGTGTAGCTGCTTTAGCTCGTGCGGATATCAAGCTTGCGGATTTTGCGGATGCGACCATTTCAGCCAATGCAAATAGTATCGGTTGGGGAAATTTAGAAGACGATGTAAGTTCTAGAACTAGAGAGTCCACCTTTGCTTATGATGTAAGTGCTAACATAGCGTTAGATAAATTTTTACCAGAAGGGAGTGGGGTGAAAGTTCCACTTTTTGTTGGATATTCTAAGTCAACAGAAACACCACAGTACGATCCTTATGATCGAGATTTAACCTTACAAGAAAGTATAGATGCAGCAGAAACAGAGGAAGAAAAAAGAGAGATTAAAGAAAGTGCACTAGATGTAGTTGAAATCAAAAGTTGGAATATTACCAACTTACGGAAAGAACGAACAGGTGGAAAAGACGATAAACCTAAACCTTGGGATATCGAAAATTTTGACCTTACCTACGCTTATACGAATACAGATCGTCACAACCCGATCATCGAAAGAGATATCGAAGAAGTACGAGAAGGACGAATTAATTATCGTTTTAATCGAAAATCAAATTATATTCAGCCATTTAAGAAATTATCAAAGAGTAAATATCTTAAGCTGATTACCGATTTTAATTTTAGTTTATTACCAAATAGTGTGGCCGTTTCGACGGATATGATTCGAGAATTTCAGCAAACCCGCTATCGTTTTGTAGATGATGGCGCAGGAGAATTCAATAGAGAATTTTTCAACAAACAATTTCGATGGAATCGTAGCTATGACCTGAATTGGGATTTCACTAAAAATCTAAAATTCAATTTTAATGCACGAAACGAAGCGGTGATTGATGAATTAAAAGAAATTAACGAAGATGGTTCAAAACCAACCGATGAAGCTAAGAAGCAAACGGTTTGGGATAATATTAAAGACTTCGGTCGGAATAAAAATTATTCCCATCAATTTGGATTAGATTATAAATTACCGCTGAAGAGTATTCCTTTCTTGGATTGGATTCAGGTCAAAGCGCAATACAATGCAGACTATAGTTGGACTGCCGCGGCGCTGAATACAGAAAGCCTCGGTAACGTGATCCAAAACGGTCGAACTCGAAAATTAGATGGAGATATCAACTTCGAGCAGCTTTATAAAAAATCTAAATTCTTAAGTGCGATTGATAAGAAGAAATCTCGTCGTAACCGTCGAGGGGATAATAAAAAAGAAGAAAAAGATTCGAAGAAGAAAGGAGAGAAGGACGAAAAAGAAGTAAAAGAAAAGAAGAAAAAGAAAAAAGGCGAAGTATCTAAAGGAGCTCGTTTAGCCTTACGTCCACTTTTATTTTTAAGAAAAGCTAGATTGTCTTATTCTCATCAAGAATCTACGGTGATTCCTGGATTTACCGAAACCCCTCAAATTCTTGGTCGATCTGGATCAAATGGTGATTGGTGGAAATTTGTAGGAGGACTACAACCGGATATTGATCCTAATGATGATGCGAATGATGATTTTCTAGAACGTGCTGCTAACAAAGGTTTTATTTCTTCTGATCAATTTTTAAATCAGCAAGTTGTTCAAACTGCGACGGAGCAGTTTGATGCCAAGATCACCTTGGAACCTTTTACAGATTTTATAGTAGACTTAACGGCTACCCGAAAAGTTACCGAAAATCAGTCTTTGTACTTTAAAGACTTTGATGGTCCAGATGGTGGGGAAGATTTTGATCATGAGTTACCACGAGAATTTGGTTCTTATGAGATTTCTTACTTTGCGTTGAATACCTTATTTGGTGATCCTGATGATTTGTTCAATACCTTCATAGATAATGGAGCGAAGATTTCGAGAATTTTAGGAACGGGGGAACATGAAATTGATGGTAGTGCTTATTCTAATGGATTTGGACGAATACAGCAAAATGTATTACTTCCTGCTTTTTTCTCTGCTTATACAGGTCGTACAGTTACTGATGATCCTAACTCTATAGAAGTTACAGATAATTATGCTAGGGATGTACTCTTTAAAGTATTACCAAAAGTTAATTGGCAACTAAACTACCGAGGATTGTCAAAACTAAGTTTCTTTGAAAAGCACTTTGCTAGTTTTAATGTTACGCACGGTTATCGTTCTACTTTACAAGTAAATAGCTTTATTACTAATCAACGTTTCTTAGAAGATGATCCTCAGTTTATCAATGCTTCGACGGGTAATTTTATTACAAGATTTGAAATTCCAGAGTTAGTGATCAATGAAAATTTTGCTCCTTTAATCGGATTGGATGTTAGATTACATAATGAGATGACTTTTAAGGTGGATTTCAAAAAATCCCGTTCTTTAGCATTGAGTACACAAGATAATGCTATAACCGAGAATCGGTCTGATGAATATGTTATTGGATGGGGATACCGAATGAAGGATGTTTATATTGCCTTCTTGAAAGGAGGTAAGAAAAAGAAGAAAAAGACCAGTAAGAAAAAATCCTCAAAGAACAATCCTGCACCCAATGCTGCGAGTGGCAAAAACAAGGATGATGAAGTGAGTGATTTGAATTTTGCTTTTGACTTTGGATTCCGTAATAATCGTTCTTTCCGCCACGAATTTATTACTAATATTCTAACTGATCCAGAAGCTACGCGAGGTAATAAAACCATTACCATCAACCCCGCAGTGGATTATGATATTAGTAAGAAGCTGAATGCTCGGTTATTCTTCGATTATACCCGTACGATTCCAGTTACTACCGCTCAGTTCCCAACAACCAGTATAGCTGGTGGGGTACGAATTCGATTTACGTTGGATTAAGAAATTATTTAAAAAATATCAAAATCCGGTGAGTGTCTTGCGATGCTTACCGGATTTTTATTTGTCTATATTTGAACATTACTTAACTAAGCGTACTTAACCTTGTCCTCTTTTATACCCGTTAAAAGACTGTTAAATAGTAAAAAGGGGAGCATCTATGTGTTAAATTTGTTGGATAAGTAATGACCAATTAATGAATTTTCTATTTGAGATTGATTAAATTAGCGAAAAATCAGAATGTTATTATTTGATCATTACGCAAAGCCGCGAACGAAGAATTTATGAACAAAAAAGCAATATGGGCCATCATCGGGTTAATGAGCGTTGCGCTGATTGGTATCGTCTTGTTGCAGATGTACTGGATTCGTATTTCTATTCAAGAAAAACAGGAAAAATTCGACTTTAATGTGGCTGAGGCACTGAATCGAGTCAGTATGAAGCTAGAAGGAGTAGAAGATAAGAAGAATAAGGACTTTGATATAGAGTTTAAGGCGAGTGAGTTTGATGAGTATAATCAGCCTATTGACGGAGCTCTTAAAGTTAATGAAGAATTGCTAACTGAAAAAGATCGAACTAGACGGTATAAAGAACTGGAAAAGCAAAGGCAACGAGCCAGTTACCGAGAATTAATCAACGGTATTCCATTAGGAGAAAGGATCAACCTTGAAGATCTAAATGTTTTTCTTAAAAACGAACTGTCTAATAAGTTGATTAGTATTGACTATGATTATGGAGTTTATGATCGAGAGGAGAAGTCCTTTGTGATTATTAATGGACATTATGTAGTACAAGATAAATCGCCATTAGTGCTTTTAGCAGGTAATAAGAATATTTACAATTCTAAATACCGCGTAGATTTATTTCCTTCAGAATTACAATCTCCAGGACTAATCATGGTACATTTCCCAACTCGGAGCAGTGTATTGTGGAGTGGTGTATGGAAATATCTATTGTTGTCTAGTATTTTTATTGGAATAATATTATTCTGTTTTACTTATTCGGTGATGGTCATTTTTATGCAAAAGAAAGTATCCGAAATGAAAACGGATTTTATCAATAATATGACCCATGAATTCAAGACTCCAATCGCAACGATCTCTTTAGCCGCTGATTCGATTACCAGTCCAATGATTTTAAATAACGCGGATAAAGTGAAGCGTTTTGCAGAAATCATCAAACAAGAAAATAAGCGGATGAATAGTCAGGTAGAACGGGTACTACAGATGGCAGTGATTGATAAACGAGATTTCCAGTTGAAAGTCACAACGATTGATTTACATCAAGTAATTAAGTCTGCACTGGAAAATGCGACGCTACAAGCCGCAAAAAAAGATGGTACCGTAGATTCAGAGTTAAAAGCTGGAAACCCTATTGTACAAGGTGATATGACGCATATATCCAACATGATCAACAATTTATTGGAGAATGCAAATAAATATTCACCAGAAAAACCAAAAATTAAGGTCTATACACGCAATGTTCCAAGCGGAGTTGAAGTTATAGTTGAGGATCACGGAATTGGGATGAGTAAAGAAGCGTTAAAACATATTTTTGATAAGTTCTATCGAGTACATACCGGTGATATTCACAATGTAAAAGGATTCGGATTAGGACTTAGTTATGTCAAAGCCATGATGACGGCGCATAATGGACAAATAGAAGTAAAAAGTGATCTTGGAAAGGGTAGTAAATTTTACTTAGTCTTTCCACACCAACAAAAAATTCCAGATAGTGATTAAATTGTTGGTAAATCTGAATCAAAACAAAACAAACACTCTGGTCGTCTATAGTTAGATCAATCAGACTTTTTATAAATGAGATCGTAAGTATTTTTGCTTATTTACTCAGAAAAAATCAATAAACAATGGCAAACGAAAACAATCGAATACTATTAGTTGAAGATGATCAGAATTTTGGTGATGTGCTACGCTCTTATCTAGAGATGCACGATTATAATGTCACGTTAGCTACGGACGGAGAATTGGGCTTAGAGGCTTATAATAAAGGCACCTTTGATCTTTGTATCTTTGATGTGATGATGCCCAAAAAAGATGGGTTTACACTGGCTACTGAGATTCGAGAAAAAGACGGTGATAAAACACCGATTATTTTTCTAACAGCCAAAACAATGAAGGAAGATGTGCTGAAAGGATTTAAAATTGGAGCAGATGATTATATTTCTAAGCCCTTTGTTTCGGAAGAACTACTTTACCGTATTCAGGCAATTCTAAAGCGCAACCAAGCTGCGGTCAATCCTAAAGAAGAAATCAAAGAGTTTATAATTGGAAAATATCACTTTAACTTCCCATTACGTATTTTGACTTTCAATGATGGTGGAGAAGAATCTAAAGATAAATTATCTCCAAAAGAAGCACAGCTCCTTAAGATGTTCTGTGTTTATATGAACGATATTTTACCTCGTTCCGAAGCGTTGACTAAGATTTGGGGGGAAGACAATTACTTTACAGCTCGTAGTATGGATGTTTTCGTTACTAAACTTCGTAAGTATTTGAAAGCAGATACAAATATCGAAATCGTAAACATTCATGGTAATGGATTTCAGTTATTAGTACGAGGAACAGAAATAGCTTAGTAGATAAGATGA
>JALZUU010000471.1 GCA_023300665.1 Saprospiraceae bacterium
GCCATCACAGCAGTACCTGATACAGAAGATCCAAAATGTTTTGAGGACAATAATGGATCAATCACGGTAAATGCCATGGGAGGAAGTGGTGCTTATTCATTTGATATTGGTGCACCTGGTGGACCACAAACAAGTAATGTATTTAGTTTCTTAGGAGCAGGTACTTACTCTATTACCGTAACAAATACTGATGGATCTTGTGAAGAAATAATTCCGGTGACCTTAATAGAGCAAACAGAAGTAGAGGCTACTGTTACGCCAACAGCTGTTTCATGTTCAGGTCTAGGTGATGGAACAATAACCGTTACACCTTCTGGAGGAGTAACACCTTATACTTATTTATGGACGGATGGCGAAACAACACCAACCATCACTGGAAAAAATGGCGGTGGCTATTTTGTGACTGTTACAGACGCAAATTTATGTTCAATAGTTTTACCTACCTCTATCGCAGAGCCTAATCCGATTGTAGTTACTTTAGACGATCAAACAGGTGCTGCTTGTGATGGATCTGGTGGAGCAACTGCTTCTGTAAATGTTAGTGGTGGAGATGGAGCTTATACTTACACTTGGAGTGCAGGTACTCCTACTGGTGATGGTAGCGAGATAACCGATCTAGGTGCTGGAGTAGTGACGGTAACTGTTCAAGATGGTGCTAGCTGTTCTAGTGCGGCATTTGATATTACCATCGCAGCCCCAATGCCAGTGACACTCATGGAAGATGAGGTTACCGCAGAATCTTGTTTTGGATTGGTAGATGGAGGAGTAACTGTTATGACTAATGGTGGAAATGGAGGCTTTATGTTTAGTATAGATGGTAATGTAACCCAACAAGTAAGTAATGAATTTACAAATCTTGTCCCTGGTGCTTATACAGTTATGGTAACCGATAATAATGGTTGTACAGATCTTGTTAATATCACGGTCCCTGCGGCTAGCCAAATTATTGGTAATGTTGATCCAGTAAGTGAATTAACAGTTTGTAATAATGAGTCAACTGGTTCGGTTACTATTAATGCTTCGGGAGGAAATGGAGTTTTAATGTTTGTCCTAGACAACAATGGTACTCCACAAACAAGTAATGTATTTGATAATCTAGATGGAGGAAACCATATCGTAACCGTTATCGATGAAAATGGCTGTGAGTCCCAAGATATTATAGTGGACGTTACTGAATTAGCTGAAATTGATTTAGATGTAAATCTAGCAAGTAGTGAATTGACAATATGTGATGATGCAACCAATGGTACCGTTAGTATCGATGCATCTGGTGGAAATAATTCCTTCATGTATACCTTAGGCACAGATACACAAGCAAGTAATGAGTTTAGTGGATTAACTGCTGGCAACTACACCGTTCTGGTAACAGACGGAAACAATTGTACCAATAGCGTAGACTTTACGGTAACTGAACTAGCCGCAATTACTATTGATTTAGATGCAAACAATAGCGATTTAGTAGTTTGTTCTGGAGAAAGTGATGGTACCGTTAATTTAAATGCTTCGGGTGGTGATAATAATTTGACTTTCAGTATTCCTGGATTTGCAGATAATATGAATGGAGTATTTGATAACCTACCAGCTAATACCTACACTGTTACCGTGATGGATGGTAATATGTGTTCTAATACTTTTGATTTTACGGTTGATCCAGCTCCAGCTATTACAGCTCAAATTGATGCTGCTGCTTCTAACCTTGCGCTATGTAATGGCGGAACAGAAGGATCTGTAATGATTGACGCAAGTGGAGGAGATGGAACTTTTATGTTTACTTTAGATGGAATAGGAGCAACACAGTCTAGTCCTGTTTTTGAAAATCTTCCTGCAGGAAATTATACAGGAACGGTAGAAGATGGAAACGGTTGTAGAGCACCGATAGGCTTTACCGTAACAGAAGCTGATCCAATTACAGGAACTATTGCTTCTAGTGACCTTAGAGTTTGTAATGGATCTACAGATGGAACAATTACCATTACCCCTTCTGGTGGTGATGGAACTTTTAGTTTCCGAATTGATGGTGATGTTAATACACAAACAAGTAATGTATTTGATGATTTGGCTCCTGGATCTCACACTATTGAGATTATAGATGGAAATGGTTGTACGGCCAGTACTCCTGTAGACTTTTTAGTAGAAGAAGCTGATCCAATTAGTAATGATATTGATGCAGTGGTTAGTGATTTATTAGTTTGTGATGGAGCTACCAATGGTTCAATTACCATTGAAGCTTCTGGTGGAACTGGTACTTTAATGTATAGTATTGATGGTAACCTAACTCAGCAACCAAGTAATGTATTTTCAGGTTTAGGAGAAGGTACTTATACCATAATTGTTTCGGATGTAGACGGTTGTACTGCACCAATGCCAGTTGATGTGACGATTGATGCCGCAGATCCTGTAGCTGGAATAGTTAATCCTATTAGTGCACTTAATATCTGTGATGGTACTAATGGTTCTATTACGATTAACGTAAGTGGAGGAACTGGACCTGGAACTTTTACCTGTGTACTAAATCCTGGTAATGTTGTACAAACAACAGACGTTTTTGACAATTTACCTGCAGGAGATTATACCATTGATATTGAAGATGGCAATGGTTGTACCGCAACCCAAATCGCTGTTACGATAGAATCAGCACCTCCTGTGATCGCATCTATTGATCCAAATAGTGATTTAGTTAACTGTTTCGGTGAGACCGATGGCTCTATCACGATTGATGCTGTTGGTGGAAACGGATTACTATTGTTTGATATTGGTAATGGCCCTCAGGCTTCTAATACTTTTGAAAATTTAGCTCCTGGTAATTATTCCGCAACCGTAACGGATCAAAATAATTGTCCAAGTGTACCGATAGATTTTACAGTGACAGAAACTGCCGTCTTAGATGCTCAGTTAACACTAGCTTCTAGTGATCTAACGGTTTGTGCTGGTGTTGCTGATGGAAGTGTTGCTATCGAAGTAACTGGTGGAGATGGAAATTATATGTACGCCTTAGATGGCAACCCTGCTCAAGCAGGAAATGCCTTCACTAGTTTAGCGGAAGGTAATCATATTGTAGATGTAATTGATGGAAATGGTTGTGAGCAATCTGTACCATTTATGGTAGCTGCTGCACCTGCAGTTACTTATACAACGGACATCACCAATGTTGGATGTTTTGGAGCAGCAGAAGGTCAGATTACCGTTAATGTAATGGCGGGAGAAGGACCATTCACTTACGCTTGGAGTAGTGGACAAGTAACAGAAACAGCGCAGCTTTTAACCGGAGGCCCAGAAACAGTTACTATCACTGACGCAAATATGTGTGAAGTGACGGAGACCTTTATGATCACCGAACCTACCGATGCTTTAAGTATTGATAATGCAAATGCTATGATTCAGCCTGCTACTTGTGGTGATACCAATGGTAGTGTTTCTGTATCGGTTTCAGGTGGTACACCTCCTTATAGCTTTGCTTGGAGTGATGGTACTACAACTACTCCAGATCTAACCGCTGTTGGACCTGGTAGTTATACCTTTACGGTTACGGACTTTAATATGTGTGAAATGATCTCTGAGAGTTTCAGTGTAAGTGAGCCAGGTGCATTGGAAGTGCTTCCTACCGCTCAACCAGTTGCTTGTAATGGAGATAATTCAGGTTCTATTTCATTAGCAGTGACAGGAGGAACAGCACCTTATACTTTCGATTGGTCTGATAATTCTGCACTAAATACGGGTGATAGAAATGACTTATTTGAAGGAATCTTTACCGTTGTGGTAAGTGATGCAGATGGTTGTATTCTACCAGAATTGAACATTACGATTTCTGAACCTGAAGCTTTGACAACGACCTTGACTCCAACACAAGCTGATTGTGGTACTTCAAACGGATCGGTTAGTCTTTTAGTAGAAGGTGGAACGGGTGTTGGAACTTATACCTACGCATGGCTAGGTGGCTCAACAGATGCTAACTTAACCAACGTTCCTGCAGGCGTTTACGATGTAACGGTTACCGATCAAAATATGTGTACGATAGTATCTCAAACTTCGGAAGTAACCAACCCTGGAACCCCAACCTTAACAATTTCTGGAGACGATGTTAATTGTTTCGGAGCAAGTACAGGAAGTATCACTTTAGATATCATGGGTGGTTCTGGTGGGAATACGATTACTTGGAGTGATTCAGCCTTAGTTGGATTAACCAATCCTACCAACTTACCAGCAGGAGATTATTTCGTGACGGTTACAGATATGAGTATGTGTGCGGCAACCACGATGATTACCATCGGTGAGCCTGCTGCGCCAATCGCAATTACAGAAATTTCAATTGACGAGGCTACTTGTGGAAACAACAACGGTAGTGTAACCGTCGATGTAACGGGTGGAACAGGTAATTATACTTATGCTTGGTCTAGCGGAACAGGAACATCTACCGTTTCGGGCTTAGCTTCAGGAAATGTAACCTTAACTATTACCGATCAAAATATGTGTACCGAAATAGTTAGTTATAACGTTTCTGAACCTAACGCTTTACAAGTAAATGATACTCAGACTACGATCGTCAATGCGGATTGTAATGGAGCCAGTTCTGGTTCTATAGACGTTAGTGTCATGGGAGGAACAACACCTTATACTTATCTCTGGGCCAATGGTTTTGGTTCAGATGAAGACTTATCGAATCTTTCAGCAGGTGATTATTCTTTATTAATTACAGATGCATCTGGTTGTGAATTTACTTTCCCAGTAACGATAACAGAGCCAGATCTATTAACAGCGATTAGTACTGCAGTGATGGCCAATTGTGGTCAGAGTAATGGTGGAATTAATATCACTGTTTCTGGCGGAACAACACCTTATGATTTTGCTTGGAGTGATGGTATAACGACCTCTGAAGATTTAAACAACGTACCAGCGGGTAGTAACACCGTGACAATTACAGATTTCAACCAGTGTGAGTTTATTCTTAC
>JALZUU010000472.1 GCA_023300665.1 Saprospiraceae bacterium
TCTGTTGGTACACCAACAATCGTACGACCTTCGTCTCTAGGGTGTGGAAAAATTAATCCAAATTGACCAAAACAGTTGAGGTAAAGCACCTCCGCTTTGATATCTTGACCAGAAAAAACGCAATCACCATCGCATTCGTTAGACTTCGAACAGGAAGATAGCGCCATCATGGCCATCAATCCAAATAAGAAAATAGATTTGCTTAAATTTTTCATAACTTTTTTTTGTTGAGGAAGTTGTTTACTTCTGTTAGAGAATGATAGGTTTCAATGTTTAAAAAACAAACCTATAGTTTTAGTTATTTAAATTTAACGGAAAAAATTGAAATAATGATGGGTTTTTATATTTTTTAACACTTTTAGCATATCAATAAAAAAATTACGATCATGCTTTTACCTCACTTTCCTCCGTATACCAAACGACCCAGCGTAATTCACTATAACTACAATCCATGTTCATCTGCCCGATTAGATCATTAAATCCATCGTATTTTGAAATCTGTTTTTTGGCAGCAATCAACTGCTTCAGACGTTCTTCAGATAATAGCTCCGTAATCTTTATCTTACCTGCTTTTAGCCACTTTGTCATATGAGCTTCGATTGTTCCAGCAGTCAGGCCACGTTTCTCAGCAATTGCGGGAATTGACAATCCTTCTCGAAAAAATTCGAGTGTAATATCATAGGTAGCTCCTTTCTTTTTAGTCGTTTGAATCCGAGCAGATTTCCAATCAGGAAGGTCTGCTTTTTGGTGTTGTTTTTCCGCCGAACAAATTTTTTGATCAAAAAGACTTAGACTATAAAGCTGTTCGATTTTCCGCCAGAGTTCATCATAGAGTTTAACCGCTAGACTCAAGTATTTTTTTACTTTTGCTTTATGCTGAATATCAGAGATATGTTTATGAAGCAGCTTAACCATTCCATCAAATAAAGTATTCGCAAAATAAACAATCGCTTTATCTGATCGATCTATTAAGTGATCCAACATTTTATCATCTGTCATACTTTGTGCAGACCAACCTTGTAGATGTTTTTGAAAATCTTTTGAGGTATCTTTTAATTTAAATAATACCGCATGAATTTCATCGATTACGTCTGTGTATTCTTTCTTTTCAGAAAAACCACTTTTATCAACATACTTTTTCCACTTTTGTAAATTGATTAATAAACTAAACAATTTAAACCGACGCTGAATTCGATAAAGTGCATATGCCTTTTCTGCCATCGGAAGTTTTTCTGCAATCATTTCTGATGCCGGAAAGCCTTCATAAAATCGTCGAATCCGTTGATCAATAATCACATGCTTTGCCTTGATTTCGCTGGTCATAATCAATCCAGCTAAAGTAGTACATCGACTCAATGCTACGTAGGTCTGACCGGCTGCGAAGCTGCTTTCCAAATCCAGTTGAACTGCATCTAGTGTAAGTCCTTGACTTTTATGTACGGTAACAGCCCACGCCAATCGAACTGGAAATTGTGTAAACGAACCCGCAACTTCTTGCTTAATATCACCGCTATCTTCCGTTCCGTATTTTATGTTTTCCCAAGTAGCTTTTTCAATCCAGCAAGTGGTTTGATCCGCTTGAAATTTCACTTTTAGTTTTTCTAATTCTGAATCATAACTTATCACTTCTGCTAGCTTACCATTATAATAGCGCTGCTCTCGGTCATTACGAATAAACATGATCTTGGCACCTTTTTTTAAGACCATTCGCTCCGATGCAGGATAAGTCCATTCGTTAAATTTTCCAGATACTTTGGCATCAAAAACTAGTTTAGGATTTTTGATGGCCTCTAATTCTTTCTGATTGACACGGTCCGCTTTTCGGTTATGAGTGGTTAGCAAAATAGCACCGCTCTTTTCTGCATCACTAGAAACATGGCGTGTATTTAGCAACGCCAAATCTTCTGGACGCGGCTTACCATCTCGGATATTATTTAAAACATCCAGAAAGTCTTGGTCTTTTTGTCGATATACTTTTTTTAATTCTAGAGGAATCATTCTTGCTTGTTTCCAAACCAAAGAATCGAAAAAATAAGGTGTTTTATAAAAATCTTTAAAAGCGGACCATTCTGCTTCGTTTACGACCGGTGGCAATTGATACAAATCACCAACCATCACCACCTGCACTTCTCCAAAAGGCTGTGTGCTTCCTCGTATATAACGAAGTGTAAAATCAATCGCATCCAGCAAATCCGCTCTTACCATACTAATCTCATCAATAATCAACATCTCTAATTCTTGAATCAAGCGTCGCTTATCTTCACTAACCTTTAGATGTTGTTTTAATAATGAGCGAGTCGTATATCCTTCTCCCATAAAAGATCTATCAACTGGCAAAAAATTAGAAGGAGGCAATTGAAAAAAAGAATGAATTGTTACGCCACCAGCGTTGATAGCAGCAACCCCAGTCGGCGCAACTACCACGGTATTCTTATCAGTAGCCTGAATGACTTCCTGTAATAAAGTGGTCTTACCGGAACCTGCTCGTCCAGTTAAAAATACATGCTCTTTTGTGTTGAGTAGATACTGCTTTGCCAGATCTCGCTCCGTGTTCTGTTCTACATTCATAATGAAAATTATTGAGGTGTTGAAGTGCTGAGTCGGTCTCTAATGATTAAAGAAATACCATTATAAAAAAACCAACAAACCAACGGTGTTACAAATTACAAAAACTAAATTAAAAAATAAGATTTTTTATTTTATGAATAAAATCTTTTCTACTCTCTGCATCACATGCTTCTGCATAATTCAAAGCTGGAGAAGTACCTGAACGAGTCAATTGTCCTTTTAAATGCTTTCCAACTACCGTATTAGGAAGATGGTCTAAGACCTTAATTAAATTAACACTAAAATCAATAAGCCTATCTTGTAAATCGAATTTTACCATTTTTTTATCTAAAAATTTCATAGAAAAAATAAAAACTTAATTATTGAAATACTGATCCGTAAATCAATATTGAACATCCAATATTGAACATTCAATATTCCTTACCCCGCCCAGCCCTCACGATCCAAACTCCGATAATTAATCGCTTCCGATAAATCCGCAATACTAATATCTTTTCGTCCCGAAAGATCGGCTGCTGTACGAGCAACTTTCAAAATTCGGTCGTAAGCACGAGCAGACAATTGTAAACGTTCCATTGCTTGTTTAAGAAGTTCCGTACCTTCTGGTTCTAATTGACAAACATCTCTGACAATTCTACCTGGCATCTGAGCATTACAATAAATTTCAGGATGTTTGTCAAATCGTTCTGCTTGTATCTTTCGTGCTTCTATCACTCGACCCGAGATCTCTTTACTGGTAACTTTTGATCGCTCATTACTACTGAGTTCATCATAGCTTACCGGCGTAACTTCTACATGCAAATCAATTCGATCTAAGAGTGGTCCTGATATTTTATTGACATAACGCTGAACCATTCCTGGGCCGCAGACGCAATCTTTATCTGGATGATTGTGATATCCACAAGGACAAGGATTCATAGAAGCAATCAACATAAAACTAGCTGGATAATCTACCGTTACCCGAGCTCGAGAAATTGTGATTCGTCTTTCTTCCATCGGTTGTCGTAGTACCTCCAACACCGTTCGTTTAAACTCTGGTAATTCATCTAAAAAAAGTACACCGTTATGTGCTAAAGAAATTTCACCAGGAGAAGGATTAGAACCACCACCCACGAGTCCTACATCGCTAATTGTATGATGCGGCGAACGATAAGGACGTGTAGCAATAAGTGCGGTATTATCAGGAAGTTGTCCTGCTACAGAATAAACTTTCGTGGTATCTAAAGCTTCGTGCAAACTAAGCGGTGGTAAGATGGTAGGTAGGCGTCGAGCCAACATGGTTTTACCTGCTCCTGGAGGTCCGATTAAAATAACGTTATGGCCTCCAGCAGCAGCTATTTCAAGCGCTCGTTTAATGTTTTCTTGGCCTTTTACATCACTAAAATCAATATCATATTTATTGTGTTCTACCGCGAATCGGTCTCGGGTATCCACCTCTGTCGTGTGTAGAGGAGCCGCACCATTAAAGAAATCAACCGCTTCTTGGAGATTGTCGATTCCGTGTACTTCAATTTCGCTGACGATGGCTGCTTCTTTCGCATTTTGTTTAGGAAGGATAATTCCTTTATATTTTTTATTACGAGCGAGAATCGCAATGGGTAAGGCACCTCGAATGGGGCGAAGACCGCCATCCAGTGCAAGTTCTCCCATGATGAGATAGTCTTTTAGCTTATCACCAATCATCACATTGGCCGCAGCCAACATTCCCAGCGCCACTGATAAATCGTAGGCCGAGCCTTCCTTTGGAATATTGGCAGGTGCTAGGTTGACCACCATTTTTAGGTGAGGTAATTTGAGGTTGATATTACGGATAGCAGCTTCAATCCGGTGAAATCCCTCTCTGACACTTTTATCAGGTAGCCCCACCATAAACCAAAATTGTTTTCCACTTTCAGGGGTTCCACCTGAGTTAACTTCAATGGTAATGGTTTGGGCACTGACTCCGGATACCGCTCCGGCGAAGGTTTTTGCGAGCATAATGTTGAGCATTATTCGAGCCTGTCCAAAATTTAAAAAATTGGACAGCCCCATGTTCTAAAAAAGGAAGCAATTCGCTTCTGTCCTTACTTAGATGCTCAACAATGCATTATTCCACAAAAAAAATTGAATTATTTTTCATACTACTGGACATTTCTTCCATTTTCTGCCTCCCAGCTCCGGCAGTACCGCCGGAGAGTGGCCACAAACTCGCAAATGTCCAGTAGTATGATTATTTTTCTTTCTCTTCTTTTTCCTCCTTCTTTTCCATTCCCATTTCCGTTGTCAAACTCGTATACATGATATCTACAATTCGCTCTCCATTGATAAATCCAGAGCCCCATCCTTCGTCATAATCAGCATTTAGTTTTGCAGCTTTAATCGCTTCCAGCGACTTGCCTTCTTTGATCGCAACTTTGACCCGATCTCGAACGGTCAATACCACTTCTCGATATTTTAGTAATTCTTTTTTATTAGAAAGTTCTCCATGTCCTGGAATTATTTTAGTGTTTTCATCCGCGATCATAATCGCCGTGTTGATTGCGTTTAGCAATCCATCTACTGATCCTCCAGAAGATAAATCAATATAAGGATATCGTCCATTAAAATAAGTATCTCCCATGTGTAGCACATTGCTATTGGCAAAATAAACAATTGCATCTCCATCCGTGTGTGCATTGTCTACATGAAAAATCATTACCGCTTCTCCACCAAAACGAAGGGTCATCTTATCGTTAAAAGTGATTTCAGGTTGTGCAATTTCTGGAGCAGCAGGAACTGTTCGACTAAATGCTTTCACTAAATTATCCTTACTCATTCGTTTGTACACATTATCATGAGCAACTAGCAGCATCTGATCGTTGTTGAAGTTTTTATTACCTCCCGTATGATCTCCGTGCCAATGCGTATTAACTAGATAATGAATTGGTTGATCACTTAATTTTTTAATTGCTGCTTTAATTTTATCACTTAATGGCGCAAACTGTGAATCGATCATCAAAACCCCTTTTTCGCCAATACAAATACCAATATTTCCGCCACTACCTTTAAGCATATAGATGTTTTCGGTAACCTTTTCGGTAATAATTTCTATCTTAGAGAAATCTCTTTGAGCAAAAACTCCTGTTGTCAGTAGGCAGCAAGCAACAATCAGAATAGATTTGATAGGTAGAAAGACTTTCATATTTTAAAATTTTGGTGAAAAAACTACGTTATAAACTAATATTGTCCTATTAAAATGTGGTAAATCCTCATTTTGTTTGTAAAAAATGAAATATAATCGACTTTAATTGCAGTACAAAAGACGATTTCACCGTAAAGCTTGTTAAGTTTCTCTTAATCAAGGAGATAAAAGCAACTACGGTTTGAAATTTGGGGTAGATACAGTGAGGCTGTTTAGTCTTTCCTCCTTTATTTCCAAACTTGATCTGCAAATTTTAAGGGAAATCCTTTTGTAGACAAAAAAATTGAACATGGCTCGTCTATTTATCGTCATCATTATCTGGAGTTGGATTGCTATCCCTAGCAATGCCTCGGACATCATTCTGAGCAATAAAGCAGGTACGACCCTCAATCCAGTGCAATTGTTCAAGGATAGTACTTACGAATATCCTACCGGCAAGTCTTTTTTGGCTGGCCACCTTTTCGAAGTCATTGGTGAGACTAAAAAAGAATATGAGGATGATTCCCAAAATCAAAAATTTAAATGGTATCAAGTAAAAACACCTGGAGGAGAGACCGGATGGATTTTTGGAGACGGATTGGCGGTGATGGTAAAAGAACATACTGTTCCAACTCATCTAAAGCATTTTCACAAACAAAAATTTAGCTTTGATAATGGTTTTGAAAATGCCACTATTTGGGTAGCAGCCATCAATGGTCGAGATAATTTCCATAAACAAGATTATCTCAACCCTCCTTACGCTGAAAAATATCTAGTAATTACTAATCATAATAATCGTTCTGTTCATATAAATATCGGTGGCTTAAACGCTCGAGGAACTTATGAGCTCACCAATGCTACCTTGACTGATGCTACTGGAGACGGCGTTTCTGATTTTATTTTACAAATCACCAGTAAGATGGTGGGGAAGTCCGTAGAAAATCGAAAACTGGTTATTCATTCTTTTCAGGCAGGTAATCTAAAAAAGATTTTTGAAGAATCGCTCAATTTGGTTTATGGTGATGATCTTCCTTCTCCTGCGTTATACAAACATATCGAAATTAGTGATGAAATAATTCGTGTCGCTTATCCAGATTATCTTGATTGTAAAAATTATCAACAGTCGCATAATACGCAAGCGATTGACCCAAAGATGGAGCGATGTTTAGAATATGTCACTTATACTTTCCAATGGAATGAAGGACTCGATTTATACCAACCTATTTATGAACCGAGCAGAACCCCCATCCTTGCAAAAATTAAGTATGTAGGTCTTACTTTACTAGAGAAGCCAGACCTTTATTCACGACGATATAAAAAACTAGATCCAAATGCTAATTTGATTGTCATTAAACACCACGAAAGAAAAGCGACCACAGGCCAACAAAAACATATGCTTACCTATTTTTTGGTAGAAGCTCCAACCGGCGAACAAGGATATATTCTTGCGGATAAATTAAATTTTCAAGAAACAGAACATGCCAAATTATTAGAAAAATACTATTCAAATCCACCAACCAATAAAACAAGCTGGAATTCAAGCCAATCCTTTGTTACCATTCGTTCACTCCGCGACACTTCAGTTAGTCATAAGTAGCCTTTACTCAAAAAATAGTGAGTATAAGCGTTTAGTTTGTCTAAATAACTTGAGATTCCTATCTGCAAGTGCTTTAGTTTTTCTATTTTTACCGACCAAACTAAAATAACTCTTACTATTCTCCTTATGGATTTAAAATCCCAAGTTGACCTCACAAAACTACCTAAACACATTGCGCTGATTATGGATGGCAATGGACGTTGGGCAAAAGAACACGGCAAACCGCGTGTATTCGGCCATCGCAACGGCGTAACAGCCGTACGCGAAACAACAGAGGCTGCTGCTGAATTAGGTGTTGAGTACTTAACTCTTTATGCTTTTTCTACAGAAAACTGGAATCGTCCTCGACTAGAAGTAAATGCGCTCATGTCTTTATTGGTAGAAACCCTACGTAACGAAATAAATACACTCAACGAGAATAATATTAGACTACAAGCCATCGGTGATTTAGAAAAATTACCACCAAAAACACACAACGCACTACTAGAAGCTATCCAAAATACACAACATAATCAGCGGATGACTTTGGTGCTTGCGCTAAATTATAGTGCAAAATGGGAGATTTTAGAAGCGACCCGTAAAATTAGCACACTAGTGAAAGCGGGTCAGATAAATGCCAACGATATTAATGAAGAACTTTTTTCTGCTTCTTTGAGTACGAATGGAATTCCTGATCCAGAACTATTGATTCGTACTAGTGGAGAAACTCGGCTCAGTAATTTTTTGCTTTGGCAAATTGCCTATTCTGAACTCTATTTTACTGATATTTTTTGGCCAGAATTCAATAAAAACGCTTTTTATCAAGCTATTATCAATTATCAGAGCAGAGAACGTCGATTTGGGAAAACCAGCGAACAATTGTGATAATCTGCTCATAGAAGTCATTTTAAGGTCAACAAAAGAATAATTTATAGCATTTGACTGCTTCTTTTGTTAAAAAAGTCCGCTTACCCAACGTTTTGACCACTAATCCTGTCTTTCAAAGTACGGATTACTACTTTTAGCGTAATTCTTTCACAACAGCATTCTAAAAAGATCGTTATTTTTGTATCCCTTATGAGAAATATGATGAGCAATCTTTATAATTGTCTCATCTTCAGAAATTTAGTCGTTTAATATGAAATATAAATACGCTTTTCCATTTTTACTCTTAGTCTTCCTTTTTCCAATAATTACGAATGCGCAGTCTGATAGCCTGAACATCTTCGATTATTCCAATCCAGCTCAATTTGAAATTGGAGGAATCAAAGTAAGCGGTGCTGAATTTAGTGATGAAAACTCACTAATTGCGATCACTGGTCTTAAAGTAGGAGACGAAATCCGAGTACCGGGTACTGAAATCCCTCAAGCTATTAAAGCACTATGGAAGCTTCGTCTTTTTACCGATGTACAGATTTACAAAGAAAAATCAGTCGGCGATATTATATTTATAGAAATAGCCGTACAAGAAAGACCGCGATATATCCGCCACTCTTTTAAAGGTGTTAAAAAATCTCGCCACGATGATCTAAATGGAATCATTAACCGTCACTTACTTAAGGGGAATATCGTTACTCCTAATGCGGTCGTAAACGCAAAAAATGGCATCCGCGAATACTTCGTCGAAAAAGGTAATCTAGACGCAGTAGTTGAAGTAACAGAAACGCCAGACGAGAAAAATATAAATGCAGTAAAATTGATGTTTACTGTTGATAAAAAAGCTCGAGTCAAAATTCAAGATATTAGCTTCACAGGAAACACGAGTCTTAATGATCGGAAGCTAAGAAAAATGATGAAAAATACCCGACGTAAGCGTCGTCTCTTTTCCAATTCAAAATTGATCAAAAGTGATTATGAGGACGATAAAAAAGCCATCGTTAATCATTATAATAATCTAGGATTTAGAGATGCTCGTATCTTAAGTGATAGTGTTTCACGAAACGACAAAGGTCGTTTGATGATCGATGTAAACATATTTGAAGGGGAACAATATTATTTCCGTAACATCGCTTGGAAAGGAAATTCTATCTATAAAACTGGGCAATTACGGAATGTTTTAGGTATTGAAAAAGGAGATGTTTTTAGTCAAGAATTACTTGACACTCGTTTATCCTTTAGCCAAGATGGTCGAGATATCAGTACACTATATCTAGATAATGGATATCTATTTTTCCGAGTCGATCCTGTAGAAACTGCCATTGTAGGTGATTCAATTGATTTGGAAATTAGAATCTATGAAGGTCCACAAGCAACGATTGATAGAGTGGTCATTAACGGAAATGATCGTACGCATGAGCACGTTATTCGTCGTGCGGTTCGTACGCGTCCTGGTGCAAAATTTAGTCGTTCAGATATTATTCGTTCTCAACGAGAAATCATCAATTTGGGCTACTTTAATCCTGAAACAATGGATATTCAGACGCCAGTTAATCCAGAAAGAGGAACGGTAGATATTGTTTATACAGTAGAAGAAAAACCGTCTGATCAACTAGAACTTTCTGCGGGATGGGCTGGTCAGGGTCGTGGAATTATTGGGACTTTAGGAGTTTCTTTTAATAATTTTTCTATCAGAAATCTTTTTAATAAAGAAGCTTGGAACCCACTTCCACAAGGAGATGGTCAACGATTATCACTACGAGCACAAACCAGTGGTAGCCTTTTCCAATCTTATAATGTTTCTTTTACAGAGCCTTGGCTGGGTGGTAAAAAACCAACTTCCCTTACTGTATCCGGATTCTTCAATCGTCTCACAAATGGTAGTGATCCTCGTAGCCAGTTTTTTCAGCGATTTAATATCGCAGGACTATCTGTTGGACTAGGTACACGTCTGAAATGGCCTGACGATAACTTTATTTTCTCTGGAACGGTTAACCTACAGCGACTCTCTCTTACTAACTATTCTCAAGGAGGATTCCAGTTAAGTGATGGAACAAGATTAATTGATGGTAACTATAATAATTTTAGTATAAACTTCACCTTGGCTCGTAACACCATCAATAATCCAATATATCCAATTGAAGGTTCTCGTTTCTCGCTTTCTTTCCAGCCAACGATCCCTTATTCTTTATTTAATGATCGAGACCATGCCAGCCTTCCTGTGGAAGAACGATTTAAGTTTTTGGAATATCACAAATGGAGATTTAATGCAGAGTGGTTTGCTCCACTTGTAAATGATAAATTAGTCTTACGGATTGCTGCCAAAATAGGAATCATCGGTGCTTATAATGATGAGATCGGTTTATCACCTTTCGAGCAGTTTCAATTGGGTGGTGATGGATTATCTCAACAAACGGGTAGTTTCCAAACAGGGGTAGACTTAATTTCCCTTCGAGGTTATGAGGTACGTCAACTAGATGCTAACGTTGGAAAATTTAACGAAACTATCGCAGCTCCAATCTTTGATAAATTCACTGTAGAATTACGTTATCCTTTATCACTTAATCCGAATGCAACCATCTTCTTCTTAGCTTTTGCTGAAGGAGGAAACTCTTGGAGTTCATTCCGTGATTTCAATCCTTTCGATACAAAACGTTCAGTGGGAGCAGGGTTAAGAGTATTCTTACCGATGTTTGGTACCCTTGGATTTGATTATGGTCTTGGATTTGATAAAACACTAGAGCAGCAAGGAGGTGGACAAGGTTCACTGTTCGAACGATTTGGTGCCTTTAATATCATTCTTGGGTTTGAGCCAGAATAGAGCGGATGTG
>JALZUU010000473.1 GCA_023300665.1 Saprospiraceae bacterium
GCGGATTTTGCAAGCTGGAGTCCGTATAATTATGTGCTGGGGAATCCGGTGAGGTATATTGATCCGGATGGGAGAAGTGCAGATGATATTATTGTTGATGGTCAAACTTGGACTCCAGGAGCGGTTTGGGATGGAGAAGAAAGTGATTTTGGTTTTGAAGTATTTGCTGCTCTAAATAGTCTACACAAAACGATTGAAGCTGGAGATGTAAGTACTCCAGAACGTACAGGTAATGTAATTTTAGATTTTGTTGGTAATACATCTAAGAATGTGACTATCATCTCGGGGCAACAAGCGCCATTTGGAGGAGGTACTCAAGCAACAGAAGATGGAACCCAGATATTTTGGAATCCAGGAACTGATATCATGGTAGGTCCGTCTGAAGATGGTAGAAATATTCCTGGTCTTGTAAGCGCTGAAACATCTCTTGCACATGAATTTGGGCATGCTTGGTTAGCTCAATTTTCTCCAAATCTAAACGCTGGTTTTGAAAGAGCAGATGCCAGAAATAGTGATAATGGCGGTGATCCAGATAGAAACGAGCACAACGCTTGGATTTTACCACAAGTTGAACATAAGTTTTCTAGAGCCAGAGGAGAAGGAGGAATAAGGACTATTTATAGACCAATATTTGCAAACGAAAGTATTTATTTAAGTGAGACAGGCAGTACAGGCTATGGAGATTATTTTATCTTTAGATAAAAAATAAAAAATGAAACTACTATTATTAATCTTAATCATTCTTGGCTATTCATCAAATGGAGTAAAATCTCAGGTTATTATTGGTGATATTCCTTGTTCTGATTCAATATTTATTGTTAAATCAAGGAAGAACTTTAAAAGTTATCATATTTATAAAGATGCTGTCTCGATGTATTTTCTAGATACATTAAATATAGAATTTAATTCATTTGATGTTATAAGCAGCTTAGAGATCCCTATTAGAGTTGTACACACCCCGAACGATTACGTGAATATTTCAACTAAAGATATCCAAACAGACAGAGGCCTTTCTATAAGCTTCGCAAAAGCAATTTTTGATTTTAGAAAATTTGATCCTAACGATATTTATAATTTATATGATAATGTTCTTTCAGATAGTTTAGCGAAAGATGGTTGTGGATTTCTTGGATATCCAGCGATGCCTTGGGGTGTTCCAAATCTAGTATTAGATGATGTTATGTATCTTAATGATAAAAAAATAAGTTCCAAAGATTTAGTCTCAAGATTACAATACTCAACAATAATAAATCCTGATTTATCTTTTGCAAGTTGGACAAGACCAAGGGCTTTTATTAATAAAAAAGGTGTAATCGCTTTATATATTTTTGGTGCTCCTGATACGAGACTATATTTTAATGGCCAAGGATTTGCTCCTTATCTAATTAGAGTAACTCTTAACGAAAAGAAACAAAATAAAATTAGTATCCATCTACTTCCAGGAAAATTAATCAATGATTATGGTTTCTCCTATGGTAAATGTTTTGAAAAAGCTTTTTACTAACTGTAGTTGGTTTTTGAAATTGCCTCCTGCCCTATTGTGACACCACGAGCTAAAATCGCAAAAAAAAGGCATTAAAAAATAAAAGAGTTTGTTTACACGTCACGTGTAGATACAGCTATCAAGCAAGAAAAGGAAAAAAAGAGCCACTGAGAAATCGGTGGCTTTTTAATTTACAGAATAAGCACGTTTATTTTTAAAATCCCGAATAAGCGCATCGAGCGTTACAAAAATATAATCTTTGTCCTTATCAGATAATTTAGTCACTTCTTGTACTCTATCCAAAGTTGCTTTGTCAAGTTCAATATCAGAGTTACCAGTTAAGTAATCCAAAGAAACTTCAAAAGCTTGTGAAATCTTTACGGCCATCTCGATGGTGGGGCGAACTTCATTGCGTTCGTACCTACCGTAGGCATCCCCATTGATCCCAACTTTCTTACCTGATCAGAATTTTGAACAATTCTTTCAATTGATGGACTTTTACATGACATAAAATTTCTTTTATGTGATTAATTCAAAAAGTAATTTTTTACATTTTATCAAAGATGCTGTCATCATCTATTATTACTATCTGCTATTCTTCTTCAAAGTATTCATATTTCTCATTTAATGAAATTCCAGATACAATCTTCTTGCTTAACAAATCAGAATTTAGGATAAATTCTTTATTGTGTAGTTTTTTTTTTCGATACTTACCCCCAACTCTAGACCACTTTAGTTAAATATTTAGTTGATTTAAAATTAATCTTTTTTCCGTAATACAGTTCGGCTGAAGGCGTTCTATCCAGCGTTTGATGACCTCTTTCGTGATTATAAAATCGCATGTATTCTTCTATCCCTTGGTACAGTTCGTATCCTCCATTATGCGGATTAATGTAGACATATTCTTGTTTTATAGATCGCCAAAAGCGTTCAATAAAAATATTGTCTACTGCTCGTCCTTTTCCATCCATACTAATTTTAATTTTCTCTGAATTAAGCAAGCCTGTAAACACATCTGATGTAAATTGACTACCTTGATCAGTATTAAATATTTCAGGTAATGAGTGTAATAAAAAAGCTTCCTTTGTTATTTGTGCACACCATTTTGCAATCATTGTATTCGATAGCCCCCAATTCAAAATACATCTACTATACAAATCCATGATGGCATATAAATACATAAATCCTTTTCGCATTCCTATATAAGTTATATCTGAGACCCAGACCTGATTCGGTTTTTTAATCTTCAAATTTTTTAGCAAATAAGGATACTTGTAAGCTACAGGATCACTTTTACTAGTATATGGATTAGGGCCTATTGCCCTGATATCCAATAATTTATACAGCCTTCTTACTCGTTTCTTATTGACTTGTAAATCAAAGTAGTGTCGATTAATAAAGTCTGTCATTCGAGGCACTCCATAAAACGGAGTGGCTGTATATTGATGATCAATTATATTCATCAATCGTAAATTAAGAGCTGTTTCTACGCTAGGTTTGTAATACATTCCCGAACGCCAAACACTCAATAACTCAGCTTGTTTTCGCTGACTCAGTTGATGAGTTTTACTAATCATCTTTACCCGGTCCTGACGATCAATCAGGACAGCTTTTTTTTAAATAATCAATTTCCATTTGCAGCTGACCAATTTTTGAATATAGCTTTTCTTGTTCTTTAAATTCTTCTTCCTGGTCCTTTTTTGTACTAGTAAAATCCATTACATCTTCAGCTTTATCTAGAAAATCTTGTTTCCATTTTGAGATCTGATTGGGATGTAATTCGTACTTTTGACATAGTTCCTTTACCGTAGATCGCTCTTTGAGCGCCTCTAAAATCACCTTTAATTTAAACTTTTTCGTGAATGTTCGACGTTTGTTTTTCATCTTAAGTTGTTTCTTACAAGTTAGTAAATTTTCAACTTAACTACTGGTCCTAATTCTGGAGGGAAGTATCGTCTCGCCCCGTTCTACATCTTACTATCATATTCATATATTTTATTAGTAACTTTATAATGAGGAGCTAATTCCTCTATTTTCTCCCAGGGTTCCGAATATTGCATACGCTCACATGTGATAACTTGAAGCATTACAAATTCATTATCATCTAAATATCTGTCTAATAGGTCTTTTCTCAGATAAATAAAAGATTGATTATTTATATAATCGTCTCCATATTCAAAAAGAAGCGATGCTAACTGCCCATTTTTTTCATACAAATTATACGATTGTGGTTGATTCAATAACTCTAAATGTTCCAATAAATCTTTTGAGAGATAACGACTATGTTCTTTACAAATCGGAGCATAAAAAAGAAAAGAATCTTCGATATCAGAGGTGTATTTTTCATTAGTTTCTTCTATTCTTTCTGTTATTTTATGGACTTTAAAAACTTCAGCTATTTTATTTGTATTGTCGTGTGTAGTGAAGACTACCGGTGGTAAAAAAGAATCAGTCGAATGTAATATATTTAAGCCATAAATATCATTAATTGCTTTAAAAACCTTTAACATTTCCTCATCGCTTAATTTTTTTCCATCCTGAAAAAAGGCGATTTTTTTAGTCTTCCTTGTCAGTTCTTCAGTTCCCGTTTTGTAGTCAAAATTAAAAACTCCATTTCTTTGAACAAGATTAGAGTGAGGAATTTCTCCTAGATAAATATTTGAAACTCCACTGAAGTCTCCTGGCAACCTAAGATGGCCTTCGTGCTGTTCAAGTATTTTTTTTATCATTTTTGATCCTTCTTTTTTCACAAAAATAGCAGTTGGAAACATACTAATTTGTCTTTGCAGATCTTCATCTGTTTGACGAATACTACCGTTAAGGAGTATCCAATCTTGATCTTGGTCATTCAAATTTTTTACCCATAAAACATCTATCAAAGCTGGAATCTTCTTCTGAATAATCCATTTTCTTAAATCTGATACTTTCCTATCTAGCAAATCATTATCAAAAAAACATCTCTTTTCAACAGGTTCAGGAAAGGTAGGATCTATGATATTTTTAGTAAATCGGTCTGGATCAAAATCATGATAAGTTTCTAGTTCATTATTATCATCCAAAAAACCCGCTAATTCAAAAAATGCGATAGTCGCGTATTTTTCCCCATACTTTATTAATTTGTCCAAATTCTCTTGCATATAATGCTTGTATCGACCTAACGAGGTATCAGTAAATTTAAATAACTCATATTCGTATCCAAGATTAGTGATTCTCCAAAACAATCTGGCTGTTGCTTGCTTCATTTTTTCATTAGGATTATGCTTGTCTCCTTTCGCAATTAAGGGTATTTTCTCCTTTTTAAAATAATAATCAATAGGAGCATTTCCGTCTTGATATTTATCAAAATGTTTATCTTCCAACTCTTTCCAGTCCCTAATTCCACCGTCTTTATACGGAGGATGAATTCGTTTGATTTGAGCAGTCGAAAATAAGTTAGGGTGATGCTTCTGAGCAAGTTCGATAATACATTTACCAGTATCTCGAATTAAAATATGTGTTGTAGCGTATTTTGCTTTCTTTCTAAATAAAAACTTAAATATAGTTTTAGCATAAATGGGTAGATATTCTTTTGTAAAAGAATCATCCTTAAAATCATATCTCCGAGCCAAGACAATTCCATAAGCTATCAGAATCATTCGTTCTCTGATTACGGGATCGTTGATTTCAAAAGATTGTTTTAATAATTTTAAAAAGTATTTTGGGAATCGTCTTCCATAATAATATAGTCCCTTAGATGCTTTATCTCTTGTACCGATATTTACAGTAGTCATAGACCAGAGTATATACTCCGCAATTAAATGCGTCCTATCTTCTTTGACCTGCGAAATATTATCTAATTTTGTCATTTCTTCAAAATCTCCGAGTAATATATTAAGGGTACGATTATTTTCTCTCAAAAATTCACTCCAACTCAAATCTCTTTCTACAAGACTTATTTTTCTTAAAAGTTTGCTCCAGAATTTTATGTTGAAAGGATTTGTCGTGGAACAAAAAAGATGCTTTGCTAATTCAAAGGTATACCTTCCATTTTCTGGAATTTCCAAATGAGAAGCAATAAATTCTTTTTCCTTTTGTGTAATAAACTTTGAGGAAACTTTAAATATCATTTCATATGCTAGATCATAGGCATGTTTATACTTCTTTCCGTTGTATAAAAATTCGTAAAAATGCTTACCTATTTCTTGTGGTAGCAGAGCGGCAAAACATTCTTTAATATCCTCATACTGGGGATGATGCTTTGAATAGTGATTAGAAAATAATTTTTCGAAAGCTTCTCTTGATTTTATAAATTTTGGAATTTCGTTTTTGTGTTTTTGAAATAAATATTTTGCAATTGCATAACCGGATAGCATATCATAAGTAATTCCTATTACCTCATTTCCATCATAGAAATCTCTACACAATAGTAAACCTTCGTTAATTAAGGCATTGGTTTTTGATGAAAGATAATTAGTATGATCATTATCCATAAGTTTATAGAATTCATCAAAGGGAATATAACGAGTATCATTTTCCCATAAGTATTTACCTATGACAACAAGTGCCACTGATGCAACTTCTTTATTTTTCTGAGAAGGAACTAGACTAAAATTTTCTTTTCTAAACTGATAAATATTCCTGTTACAAATTTCAATAAATTCACTAAAAGAATCATAGATAAGTTCGTCACCAAGTTCGATCTCTATATCGTTTTTTCTATCTGAATTTTTCGCTTCACAAAATATTTTCAAATGAAGAGGCTTATCAAAACTACTGTAAGATTGGTAGGTAAGGTCAGTATTTATTTTATAGTACTTAAAATATCTCCGTATAAGTTTTTCTGTATCAATTGAATTAAAATAGGGCAAAGTTATGCGATTTGAGAAACCTTCTTTTTCTTCTTCTCCCCAAATAGCTTCTTCATAGGAAGGACGACAAGTTGTGATTAAAACTAAATTATTTCTTTGAGAAATCATTTCGATAAGACCAGGAATATGATTCTTCCAAATAGGATTTAACTTTCCACTTTCAGTAATGGATTCATTGATACCATCAATCACAATAGGACATCGCACGTTTTTAGAGAATGCGGCAATATCAAGTGCATCAAAGAACTGTTCAACACTATAAGATTCAGGAATATCTAATATTCGTTTCAACTGAGAAAGTAATACTTCGTTAGATGTAAATTTTGCCGCAGCAATAAATATGGCAGGTTCCTTTTTGTCAATAATATTTGATACAATAGAACAACTTAAATGTGTTTTTCCAATTCCCCGTTCACCAAAGAAATGCCAGTCATTAGCTTCAATACGGTCCTTCAAAAAATGAAATATTTTTCTAGTCCAATATAGTACATAATATGTATTTGACTTTAATCGAGATCTGATAGTTTCACCATTCTCCTGTCTATATTTTTTTTCTTCTTTTTTAGACGCTAAATATTCATCAGAAATCTCATCAAAGTTTATAGCAATAGTTTCCTGTTGAAATTTCTCTATTTTAATTAGCAAAGCATCTATAACAAAAAGTTGTTTTCTAAGCAGGGATGTCTGGTTGGGACTAGTAAGATTAGCCAACTTATAAATCTCTTTTAAGCACTCTTCAATTTGATCTTCAAAGCTATTTAAATCGCGAAAAATTGTCTCAAATATTTCCTGCGTTAATTCCTCATCTTCAATAAAATTATCGAACTTTAGTCTCCTCGTTTTATAATCAGTAAATTTCTCCTCCGCATCTTGTATTTTCTCTTGAAGTTGGGTTAGAGTTTCTTTTTTAAAAAGCAAAGGCTGGATGTATTGCTCATCAATTTCTGAATTATCAGTGTGTAACTCCTTAATGAATTTATCTTTAACCGAAGCAAATTGAACTTGATATTGTTTTTTAAACCAATCATTCGTCAGCTCTAATTCTCCAAAAAAGTAATGTCGTAGACCATTAAATTTTGGTTCGGTAATTAACCACAAATCAAATTTGTCCTCACCCCAGTGCTCAAGCTCTGTTGGTAAATCAGTCGGTATTACATTGGTAAGTGTTTCTTCAAACCACTTTGTCTCACCAGTAGTAAACTCAGAATTAGTACAAAGAACCCACTTTGTTAAGCTATCAGTATGATTTCTACATGCACTGCTAAGAGAATCAGATATTTGCTTTTTTCTATTCCCATAATTAAGTCTTGCAGTATCACTAAAAAATTTAGCTTGCCATCCCCATATATTTCCATCTTCTAATTCTAGGTAAAACTCAATACCTCCATCACCACCTTTTCCATCTATTGAATTAAATTTTCCAAGGTGTCCATATTTCTTTTGAGCAATACAATAACAGAATAATTCAAAAGCTTCATCTTGTTTACCATTCTTAGTTCTTAGCCTTGACCAATCAATAACCTCCATGTAAATTTTATTTGATTAACAGTACTTATGCTATATATTAATAATTTGTGAGTATTTAAGCTTATCTGAAAGATTTTTTTAGATACTTGTTACCAAGAATGTATGATTTCTGTATTTGGAATTAAAATATTCAGTATAGACTCTTTTGTTCACCACTCTTATCATCCGATCCTATTGCTATAAGAAAACTACCGTCACCTAAACTTACTTTATGGGTATAAACTTTTCGTACAATCCAATCGATTCTTGCCCCTAGGATTAAATACTGGAGAAACTGTATATGCAGGAGTTTAGATTTTTTGACTATCTTTATATTGAAATTTTAGGAAGTAGGAATGGAGGTATTAAAGAGTAGTTTGGGTTGAATTAAATAACCGTCAGCCAACTTTTTTAATCTTACTATCAAGTGTGTCGTCAGACATAATACAAGAATTTCGAGCTTCTTGATCCCATTGGTCATGACCCTATATTGAAAATTAAAACATTCCAAAACAAAACTGAATTAGTATGGACAGATTAAATGTTCCCTTTGGAGGATATATTGATACACCTTATATGTTAACAACTATTGGCACGGATAAAATTAGAACTTGGATCTATAAAAATGGAAAAGAAGAGATAAAGGTTGTTTACCTACAAAGTGTAGATCAATTTAAAATTCATCCTCAGAGCACTGACCACTTAAGTGAAGAGCAAGAAAATCAGCTCCTTAATATTTTCAAAAATAATAAAGGAAAATTGATTCCGGAATTATGAAAAACAGATTATTACTTACTATGTATTCTTAGCTGTTTTGACAAAAAAATAGTCTCTACTCCACCCTCACTCATCAGAACATCCGTCGCACGGTCTAAATCCTCGTTAACAATCTTCGCATTCACCTGAGTACTCCAAATCCACGCATGCCCCATCAAGCCACAGACACATTCAATCCGCATTACTTTACGCATGGCTCTCTCAGTGCAAGTATGCGGAGAAGTGTAGAAGGGAACATATAAAAGGAATTTCTTTGAAAGATCCTTTAAGGATCTTTTGACTAAGATAGTCAGAAGAAATTCAAAGCAACAAAAAGAATTTCAAACTATTTTTCCAAACGTTCCACCAAACGTTCTACTTTCATAAAAAAAGTCCTTAACTAATTGATAGTTAAGGACTTAGGCTTTCGCCCAGTAGCGGAGGCAGGACTCGAAC
>JALZUU010000474.1 GCA_023300665.1 Saprospiraceae bacterium
AGCAAATAGCAAATAGCAAAAAACAAATTCAATTGAAATGATCTAGTCAATAATTTTGATTTTAGTTAGTTTTTAAACCCTGATTCGCATTAACATTCTTTATCAAATTACTATGGAACAACTTAGCGCAGGCCTAATTCTGGTCATCGTCGTTGCTTATTTTTTACTCCTTCTAGCTATTTCCTTTTTCACAGGAAAATCAGCTAGCAATCAAGATTTCTTCATTGCGGGGCGTCAGTCACCTTGGTATTTGGTAGCCTTTGGAATGATTGGAGCAAGCTTATCAGGGGTAACTTTTATCTCTGTTCCGGGATGGGTAAACGATAGTCAGTTTTCTTATATGCAAATGGTGCTTGGCTACTTGATCGGTTATGCGGTGATCGCAACGGTATTAATGCCCATGTATTATCGCCTACAACTTACTTCTATTTATACTTATTTAGATCAAAGGTTTGGTCCGTCTTCCTATAAAACAGGAGCCGCTTTCTTTATGTTATCTAGAGTCATAGGTGCTTCCTTTCGATTATATTTGGTTGCCATCGTTCTACAGCG
This sequence comes from Saprospiraceae bacterium, assembly GCA_023300665.1. GTDB lineage: Bacteria > Bacteroidota > Bacteroidia > Chitinophagales > Saprospiraceae > JALZUU01. Next base: position 553 of record JALZUU010000474.1, read on the forward strand.
TTTTGTGATGGACGATTATGGTATTCCGTTTTGGTTAACGGTATTATTTACCATTTTACTAATCTGGATTTATACTTTTAAAGGAGGAATTAAGACCATCGTTTGGACGGATACTTTGCAGACTTTGTGTATGCTATCTGCGGTGATTCTTACAGTGGTAGTGATCTCAAATGAACTTGAATTTTCTCTACCTGAAATCTATGAAAACGTTAAAAATTCTTCTTATTCTCAAGTTTTCTTTTTTGAGGGAGGATGGTCTGATTCTAAAAACTTCTTTAAACAATTACTAGGTGGCGCCTCCATGGCCATCGTAATGACCGGATTGGATCAAGATATGATGCAGAAAAATCTCAGTTGTAAAAACATCGGAGACGCACAAAAAAATATGTTCTGGTTTTCGATTGTGCTCGTTTTTGTCAATCTACTTTTTTTGACACTTGGCGCATTATTATACATTTATACCAGTCAATTAGGTCTCGAAATTCCCACCAAAATTGTAGATGGAGTGGCGAAAATGGATACCGATTTATTATATCCAGTAGTTGCTTTGCGGCACCTCGGACCAGCCGTAGGAATTGTCTTTATTCTAGGATTAATTGCAGCGGCATATTCTAGTGCTGATTCTGCTTTGACCGCTTTAACTACTTCGTTTTGTGTTGATATACTAGGATTTGACACGGATGATGAAGCGGATGAATCTATCAAAGAAGAACAGCAGCGTAAACGATTTTTAGTTCATATTGGATTCTCGATATTACTATTTTTTGTCATCTTGATTTTTTACTTTGTGAACGATCAAGCAGTAATCAAACAAATATTCACCGTGGCTACTTATACTTATGGTCCATTATTAGGGCTTTATTTATTTGGATTTTTTATTGATCGAGAAGTAACTGATCGGTTAACGCCTGCTATTTGTATTGCTTCTCCGATTCTTACCTTTTTTATCAATAAGTATTCAGCAGAATTATTTTTTGGTTATAAATTTGGATTTGAATTATTGATCATCAATGGTCTGATCACCTTCTTCGGATTATTCATTTTTTCGGAAAGGCAAATTCAAGTGGAAGAATAGGAGGTAACTAAATAATAGGGGTTTATTTTATGCTAAATATTTAAACAGAGTTAAAGAAACACATCTAACGCCTCTATCTCATTTTGCGAAATAAAAAATCCCCTGATCATTGATTGATCAGGGGATTTTTCGTACTTAATAATGTCTGCTTTTATAATGTAAAAAGTACACTAGTCAATTAGCTTTTTAATACAATAATGTTACATCTCCACGATACAACAATACCGTACCATCTACAAATTGCACCTCCATAATGTAAACATAAACACCAGGATTCATTCGTTGCCCATTTAAGGTACCATCCCAACCTGACTGATCTAAATCATCGGGTAGATAAACATTGGTTAAATTGTCACTAGAAAAAAGTATCTCCCCCCATCGGTCAAAGACGCGCATAAAATTGACATTTGATACGCCTGGTCCAACATATGGTTTAAAGGTATCATTATTTCCATCTCCATTAGGAGAAAAGGCATTAGGAATAAATACGTTACGGTTTTTATCAATTTCTACTAAGATATCATCTGTCGAACTACAACCATTTACATCAAATACGGTCAAAGTATAAACTTGTGATTCTAGAGGAGCGACAACAACTTCTAGACAGAACGCACTATCCATACAAACTAAATTATTGAGTGGTTGCCAAACAATGGAATCGACTGGTACATCAAATCCTATAAAAGGAACAATTTCTGTACTTTCTCCCAATTGAATCAAAGTATCTGCTCCCAGATCTACAACAATTTGAGCTGGTTGAGTAATTACAATATCTTCTTCTGCTCTACAACCTGCTGCATCAAATACTGTGATCAGCGCTGATTGTCCCCCAAGTACTGGTATCGCAGATTGGATCGGTCGTTGAGGTCCGTTGTTGACTGAGAATTGATAAGGAGTACTATTTCCACCAAATGCTGTATCAATCGTTACTACCGTCTGAAATCCAAAACACTGTGGCTCTACAATATCTCCAATCACAAATTCAATCGGATCAGGCTCTTCCAGTGTCACCAAAATATCATCCGTACATCCTTTTGGATCCGTGGCAGTAATAGAATAAGTTCCTGCTTTTAGATTGACTCCTACTGAACTAGTAGAAACATTGTCTGTCCATTGATAATCAGTAAGACCTGTATTATTTCCACCCGTTGCGAAAACCACAATTATTCCCGAGCTATCTGAAGGACAAAGCACCTGTTGTAATGCTGAACTATCTATTAATAGTTCAAATAAATCTGGTTCACCAACCGTAATATTTGTTAGTTCCGTGCATGAATTCGCATCGGTAATAGTGACATTGTACGGTCCCGCAGCTAATCCACTAAGGATTGGACCTGTAGTACCATCGTCCCAAATATAGTCATAACCCGGTGTACCTCCAGATGCCGCAATAGTAATTACCCCATCGCTATCACCTTGACAACTGGCATTCTCAATATTAGTATTGGCCAATGGTATAGTAATCTCACTAGGAGAGTTAATAAAAACAGAGTCTACAACAAAACAACCATTGCTTCCAAGTACATTATCACTTACCGTAACGACATTCCAACCTCGACAAAGTTGGACCGCATTACTATTTATCGTCTCCATATCATTTTCACCGTTCGCCCATACATAATTATAAATAGTTGCTGCTCCACCTGAGGCAGTAACTAAGGCTTGTCCATCACAATCTCCATTAAAACAACTTACATCCATCTCTTGCGAAAAAACAACGTTAATCTCTGGTGGACATTCTAGAAAGATTTCTTCTATCAGTGTATCACAACCATTGGTTCCCGTGATCGTGACAAAATAAGAGGAATCACACGTTAGATTAGGGCGGGTTTGGAAAGTACTACCATCATCCCAAGTAATAATAAAATCAGGTTCTGTAGCTCCTGAAAGCATTAAATTAATTTGACCATCTGTATCTCCTGGACAGGTTGGTTGCACAGTAGTAATTTCTACTGCAATCATATCTGGAGCAGTAAGACTGGTAGAATCAATAGCTTCACAGCCATCTAATGCAGTTACGGTTACAATATAATTTCCTGGTCCAAGGTCCGTAATGGTTGGGCCAGTTTCTCCGGTACTCCAAGCAATATTACCAATCGCCGCATTTCCTGGGGTAACATTAACGGTCAATGCACCTGATATATCATTGGGACACTCTACCGTGGTAACATCAAAGCCATCGATGATGGGCTCACTCGGAGGTAAAATGTCAAAGCAGGTAACATCTGGACACATATTAATATCCGTAGCGGTAACACAATAGTTTCCTGGAGCCAATCCACTTACACTCGCCTCAGCAGTCATAGCTGGATCATTCCATATGTATTGATAAGGTCCCGTACCTCCTAGTGCTAGGACGGTAATATTTCCGTCCATTCCACCACCAATACAGGTTACATGTTCAAGAGAAAGTGAATCGACCGATACGGCACTTACGATTAAGGAAGTTTGAGCAGGTCCGAATTGACATCCATTAGCATCAATGATGGTTGCAGAATAATTTCCAACGACTAAATCGCAAATCATGTCTGAACCTACAACACCCATATTGGTTACACCATTGCTCCAAATAACCGTGTAAGGTGAAATTCCACCAAAAATATTAACGGTTACACATCCATTCATATCCGTGGCACAAGTTGGATTCGTTTCATCTAACTGCGCGCCAAAATTATTCATGGTCTGTTGAATAGTCACCATAGTCGAGGTCATAAGACCAACATTATCCGTTACATTAATGGTATAATCACCTGGAGGCAACATCGTAATAGCAGCTATATCTCCGTCTATCATTAAGCTTCCAGCACCATTATTCGTAGGCATTCCTACTTGTTCGTAGGTATAATCATATGGAGCAGTACCACCAATCACAGAAAAATTAAAGCCACCTTCTACTGGACTAGTAGGAGAAGCACAAATAGTTGATACATTAATCATCAAACTACCATCCGTAACGACCACAGAGCCATCATTGAATATATATCCAACCCGATTATTCGGTACGGAAATATCACCAGTAATTTCTACTTGATCGTTATCTTCAATTCTAATAAAAGAAGAAGATCCAAGTGGTCCAATGATGTCAAAGCAGACCTCAAAAGCTACTTCACCATCAGGAATTGTTCTTGGTGTAAAGAAAAAATCAAAGGCATTCACTCTAATAGAATCCGTAATCATTGCGGCTCCAGGACCTACACTAATTTCACCCAGAGGAATATTTCCTCCCATGATACTATTATAAGTCATAACGGTATTATCCCAGCTAATGGTAAGCTGCAAACTGGTAATGTTATCATAATCTTGAACCGTAATCGGCATACAAAATAAAGAGCCTGGTGCAGCAGTTGAATCACCCATTTCTAAGGTTACTGGTTGGCAACTACCCATCGTTACAGGGAAACTACTTGTACAACCATTTGGATCAACTACTTCAATCGTATAGTCGCCAGGAGCTGGTACATCGAAAGTAAAGAGCTCATTGTGCGTAGTATTCGTTGCATTGGCAGAATGTCCTCGAATCGTAGGATCACTTGTTAGAAAAATATTAATGACATAATTAGCAGTCATATATTCTGGTAATCCTCCAATAATGGTCGCTGTTCCAGTACAGCCGTTTCCGCCTGCATTATTATTTAGACCTAGTAACTGAATTTCATTTAGGAAAACAGCGGAGAAAACATCCGCTGTATTTGCATGAAGACAAGGACCTGCCAATCCTCCTTGACCATCAGATTCCCACCCTGGAGACCCTGGAATAAAATCATCTACGGTTACTGGAGCAAAAAACATTTCAATAGGTGAACCACCACTAAATTCTGTTTGAAAGTCTCCTTGATTTGAGAAAAAACCATCTCCTTCGGGTGTAAAGTTAGCAGTAGGAACAATCCAGATTGTAGTGGGGCCTGGGTCAGGGATATTGAATAAACAACCATCCGTCAATTTTAAAGTGTTCAGGTCTGGTCCAGTGACGGAGGGTGCACAATCGTACAAACCATAAACGATACCTGGAGGAGTCGTTACGTCAGGATCGCCTCCCAAATTAAAATCACCTGCATGATCAAAATCTAATCTATCTCCAAAACAGATAAACATAATATCATTAGATTGTGCCCCTACTCCTAGCGATTGAGTAAAAGTTCCCGCAAAAGGAGCTTGTCCGGGTGCGCAGGCCGCACTGCTGTTGAGCGTACCGAGTGTATGGCTAATAGGACCATCTACCCGTGGTCTTTCAGGAGTTTGTCCATTTGCAATAAATGCAAAACATAAACATACAAATAAGGTGATTACACGTTGAGTCATATTCGTTGTAATTTGTGATTGAGGTATTCGTATTCAAAATGAATCTAAAACACATAAGTTTAATGCGGATGCAAAAATACAATAAGGGTATTGAAATATTACATTTCAATCCCATAATTAACGCGGGTTACTTGTGTTTTCTTGGTTAGCAATTTGATTTGAATTTAATCAAAGCTATAAGGTGTAGGAAAGGAGTATTCTATCAGTTCCAGGAATACACGTAACAAAGACGCAAAAATCATGCAGTTTAGTGCACAAAACTACCTGAATTTTACGATTATCCATTAAAAGAAGCCTTTATATGGGAAGTTTGCTCAATAATTGACCATTTATCACCACTTGATCTACAATTTTTTCTGTAAAACCATAGGGAACATAAGCGATAGAAGGCATGGGTTTAGTGATAAAAAGATTGGCTTTTTTTCCTTTGGTAATGCTTCCATAGTCATTTTCAAGCGCTAAGGCAGCAGCTCCATTGAAAGTAGCCGCATTAATCGCCTCTTCTGGCAACATTTTCATCTTAATACAAGCTAATGCGACAACAAAAGCCATTTTTCCAGATGGACTGGTTCCTGGATTAAAATCACTGGCTAATGCAATAGGTAGTCCAGCATCAATCAATTCTCTGGCTGGAGGATAATGGTCTTGTAAAAAAAATGGTGCTGATGGAAGTAGGGTAGGAATAACGCTGGAATTGGCCAATGCTGAAATTTCTGCTTCATTGACTACTTCTAGATGATCTACCGAAAGGGCTTTATGAGCAATAGCAGCTTCGATACCTCCCATTGAATTAAACTGATTGGTGTGAATTTTTGCTCTTAAACCGTATTTATTTCCAGCTTCCATCATTCGTTCGGCTTCAGCGACAGAGAAAAATCCTTTTTCACAAAAAATATCTACATAATCAGCTAATTGCTCTTCTGCAATGATTGGCAGCAACTCATTGATCAATAAATCCATATATCCTTTCCGATCTTCTTTATAAGCAGCAGGTAAGGCATGTGCTCCTAAAAAACTGGCCTTGATTGGGATCGGACTAACGGCTTTTAATCTTTTAATGACCCGAAGCATTTTTAATTCACCTTCTGCACTTAATCCATAACCACTTTTAATTTCAATCGCCCCAGTCCCAGCATTGATGAGTTGAATTAATCGTTGGTGAGCAGCTTGAAAGAGTTCCTCTTCAGACATGGCGCGCAATCGACGAGCAGAATTGAGAATACCCCCTCCTTTGGCCGCTATTTCCGCATAACTCATCCCTGAAATTCTTTGCACAAACTCTTGCTCTCGATAAGCTGCAAAGACCAAATGGGTATGTGAATCACACCAAGAAGGAAAGGTATATCGACCTTTTGCATCAATTACCTGACCATGACCGGGAGGACAATTATCCATCGTACCAAAATCTAAAATTCTATCTTCTTGACAACGGATCCAAGCATTTTCCAGTATGGGTAATTTTCGTAAATTTTCGCCTTTTAGAATGGAAGTATTTGGTTCTCGTACTTGTACGAGCGTGGTATTTTTGATTAAAAGTTCATTCATATCACAAAGGTAGCGCATGTTGGGGCGTTTTGCAAAACGCCCTAATACTGTGCTCCCAGAAACGCCCCAACATGCGCCAAAAAAATATTCCCATCCTGATCAAGTCAAGATGGGAATATTTTATGGCCTGCTGGGGCGTTTTGAAAAACGTCCAGTAGACAGTCAAAAAACGCTATTATAGCGTAGCTAGATCTTTGACCATTCCTTCACTACCTGTAGCAATGACTACTTCTTTAAAAGCACTAGCTGTCGTATGATCTCTGAATTGTCCAACCATCACTTTATAAACTGTTTTAGTTTCTAGTTTGCTGATTTGCACTAAAATATCCTTGTCAAAGGCATTATCTAGTTTTTCAACTTCCTTTAAAACGTTTCCGTAATCGGCAAAAACACCAACTTGTACAGAAAAACCATCTTTGGCTTGTCGGCTAACCGTAAACTTAAATAATCCTTCATCACTCATCACTTCAGGAGCTACCGTGGGAGCACTGGCTACGTTAGTAGGAGCTGAGGAAGTAGGAGTATTTGGTTTTGGAGCTGGACGACTTATCTTTTTATTAGATGCCGGTTTCAAGTTAGGAATAGAATATTGCGCAGGCTTCCGTCCAGGATTTAAAGGAGGTCGGCTAGTCGAATTATTCAGTTTAACTATTGGTTTTTCTATTTTAGGAGCTGGAGCTGCTGGCTTATTTTCCTTTATAACAGGTGCATCAGTAGTTGCTGGACGCGTTGGGCGATGATTCATCGCTGGATCTTCCGCTACTACGTTAGTCGTTGCGATATTTGTAGCGCCAGGCTTAATTCTATTTTCAGGACGATTATGTTCTTCTAGAATCTTTAATAATCCACTAGGTGCATGAGAACCGGTATATTGTTCTAGAAGGACACCTTTTGAATTAAAAATTAAAATAGAAGGAAGTTTTTTGATTTCATAGAGTTGTTTATAGGCAAATCCATCAAAATCGTCTATATCTATTTTTACTGCTACATAATTTTCTTTCATATAGCTGATCACCCGTTGATCGGCGAAAGTAGTTTCTTCCATCCATTGACAAGGCATGCACCATTTGGCTGTGAAATCAACAAGATAAAGCTTACCTTCACTAGCGGCTAATTGTTTAGCCGCAGTTAAATTAGTGTGAAAACGTAATCCTTTAGTAGTTAGGGTTGTACCCAGAATAATGGGTAAACAGCAGAAGAGAAGGCTGTATTTTAAAATCAACCGATTCATAGTTTTGTAATTTTATGGGTGGTAAAAGAGAGGATAACATGATAAGAAGCCTCCTTTATTAAAACACATTAAAATTATACAAATATGATGCCAGCGTATAATTGCTTTATTTTCGCGTATAACTGCACTATTTTTTCTAACTTGCGACTCTTTTAAAAATCAGCGCCAATTGAAAGCGATCATATTTTAGTTTTTAGAAAGCTTTAAGCGTTTATTTATTCAATAGGCTTGTTCTAAAATCAAGTCTACTATTAAAATGAGAAAATGTCAGATATTTTAGCAGCAATTACGGGGGTTCATGGATATGTTCCAGATTATATTCTTACTAATAAAGAGTTAGAAACAATGGTCGACACCAACGACGAATGGATAAGCAGTCGTACAGGTATCAAAGAACGTAGAATTTTAAAGGGAGATGGCTTAGCAGGGTCGGATATGGGATATGAAATGGTGAAGGGTTTGTTAGAAAAAACAAATACTAAACCGGAAGAAATAGATTTACTTATTTGTGCGACGATTACGGGAGATATGGTTTTTCCGGATACGGCCAATACAATTTGTGATAAAGCCGGAATCAATAATGCTTTTGGTTTTGATATCAATGCTGCTTGTAGTGGATTTTTATTTGCACTAACTACTGGCGAACAATTTATTAAGTCAGGAACCTATAAAAAGGTAATTGTAATCGGGATGGATGTAATGTCTTCTATTTTAGATTATACAGACCGGACAACCTGTGTTATCTTTGGAGATGGTGGAGGAGCTGTTTTATTAGAACCAAACCACGATGGATTTGGGATGCAGGATGCTTTGCTAAGAGGAGATGGAGCTGGTCGTCACCATTTACATATGAAAGCAGGAGGTTCTTTAAAGCCACCAAGTCTTGAAACCGTAAATGCTAAAGAACACTATGTATATCAGGAAGGTCGACCTGTTTTTAAATCAGCAGTACGAGGAATGATTGGAACGACAGAGACCATTATGAAAAGAAATAACCTAGAGGCAGATGATATTAGGTGGGTAATTCCTCATCAAGCTAATATTCGAATTATCTCTTCTGTAGCTGATGGTTTAAACTTTCCGATGGAAAAAGTGGTTGTCAATATTCATAAATATGGAAATACGACCTCAGGAACCTTACCACTTTGTCTTTGGGAGTGGGAAAATAAGTTCAAAAAAGGAGATAAAATTCTTTTAACCGCTTTTGGTGGAGGATTTACGTGGGGAACGACCTATCTTACTTGGGCATATTAGGACTAAGATTTTTATTCTAAAAAATGTAAATTTGTAATTATTTACCAAAATTAAACTTAACAATGGCAAATACTTCTGAAATCCGTAACGGATTATGTATCGAATATAGCAACGACATCTACTCTGTAGTATCATTTCAGCACGTGAAACCGGGGAAAGGACCTGCCTTTGTTCGTACTAAACTTAAAAGTCTGACTTCAGGCAAAGTGATAGATAATACTTGGCCTTCTAGCCACAAGATTGATATCGTTCGTGTAGAAAGAAGACACTTCCAATTTCTCTATCATGATGATATGGGTTATCATTTTATGAATAATGAAACCTATGAGCAGACAAGAATTGCAGAAAAATTACTTGAAAACCCACTTTTAATAAAAGAAGGCGCTAACGTTGAAATACTCTTTCACGCGGATAAAGAAATACCACTTACCGTTGATATGCCTCAATATATCAACTTGAAAGTAACTTATACTGAGCCTGGTGTAAAAGGAGATACCGCAACCAATACCCTAAAGCCAGCAAAAATGGAGACTGGAGCAGAGATCCGGGTACCGCTTTTCGTTAACGAAGGTGATCTCATTAAGATTGATACACGTAACGCCAGTTATGTAGAACGTGTTAAACAATAATTTGAACCCTGAAAGCAAATCTAACTATGACTTTTAAAGAAATCCAAGAATTAATTAAGTTGATTAATAAATCCAACTTAACAGAATTTAAAATGAAAGATGGTGAATTTTCTCTATCTATCAGAACAAAAAAATACGGAAAAAATCGAGCACCACAGATTGTACAATCACCACAACAGATTGTTCCTGTTTCTGCTCCTATGGCGCAACTGCAGATGCCAATGGCTCCACCACTAGCTGCAGTTTCTCCTGCTACTAGTGCGGACAAAAAATCAGACGCAGGTGCTGCTTCCGAAGGCGAAAATTCAGAAGGTAGTTACGTGGAAGTACGATCTCCGATCGTAGGAACTTTCTACCGATCTTCTTCTCCTGATAAACCACAATACGTAAAACCTGGAGATACCATTGAGGTAGGAACGGTGGTTTGTATTGTAGAAGCCATGAAGTTATTTAATGAGATTGAATCAGAAGTAAGTGGAAAGATTGTCAAAGTGATGATAGAAGATGCTTCTCCAGTTCAATACGATCAAGTACTGTTTTTAGTTGATCCTAAAGGGTAAGCAAAAAAATACCTGCTTAACCCAAAGAGAGTAGTAACTGTGTTTTATATACAGTTTTATTGTTCACCAACTCATTAAAAAACCATGTTTAAAAAAATATTGATTGCCAATCGAGGGGAAATTGCGTTGCGAATTATTCGTACTTGTCGTGAAATGGGGATAAAAACAGTCGCTATTTATTCTACCGCTGATCGTGAAAGTTTACACGTTCGTTTTGCGGATGAAGCGGTTTGTATCGGACCTCCTTCTTCTGCACTTTCCTATCTTAATATTCCACAGATTATGGCTACGGCCGAAATTACTAATGCAGATGCGATTCATCCTGGCTACGGATTTTTAGCGGAGAATGCGGACTTTGCGGAAGTATGTACAGAATATGGAATTAAATTTATCGGACCTAGCCCAGATCAAATCCGGAAAATGGGAGATAAAATCACCGCTAAGGATACGATGATTAAAGCAGGTGTTCCTGTTGTTCCTGGTTCTGATGGTTTGATCAAAGATTTAAAGCAAGGAATTAAGACCGCAAAAGATACTGGATTTCCAGTTATCCTAAAAGCTACCGCAGGTGGTGGTGGAAAAGGAATGCGGGTTGTATGGAAAGAAGAGGAATTTGAAGAAGCATGGGAAAAGGCCCGACAAGAAGCCAAAGCTTCTTTTGCCAACGACGGAATTTATGTAGAGAAATTTATCGAAGAACCCCGTCATATTGAAATTCAAATTGCAGGTGACCAACAAGGAAATGTTTGCCACTTATCTGAAAGAGATTGTTCTATTCAGCGGCGTCATCAAAAATTAGTGGAAGAATCTCCTTCTCCTTTTATGACGACTGCCTTACGTAAAAAAATGGGAGCTGCTGCTATCAAAGCAGGAGAAGCCATCAAATATGAAGGGGTAGGAACTGTAGAGTTTTTGGTGGACAAACACCGTAATTTTTACTTCATGGAAATGAATACGCGAATCCAGGTAGAACATACTGTTACGGAGGAAGTAATCGATCATGATTTAATCAAAGAACAAATTAAAATTGCTGCCGGAGAATCTATTTCCGGAAAGAATTATATTCCAAAAATGCATGCCATTGAATGTCGAATCAATGCAGAAGATGTATACAATGATTTTCGACCAAGCCCAGGTATCATCACTTCTTTTCATAGTTCAAAAGGACATGGTGTTCGTGTAGACACCCACGTTTATGCTGGATATAGTGTACCTCCTTACTACGATTCTATGATCGCAAAATTGATCTGTCGAGCGCAGACTCGGGAAGAATGTATTACTAAAATGGCCCGAGCATTGGATGAGTTTATTGTAGAAGGAATCAAAACAACTGTTCCTTTTCATCAACAATTAATGCGCAACGAAGATTTTAGAAGTGGTAATTTTCACACTGGATTTTTGCAGACTTTTGAAATGGAAAAGCCTGAAAAATAAATTACTGATGCTAGTACATTGTAAAAAAAATATCTATCAACTTTGACTATGCTTTTTTATTCTACTCATCATCTCGTCCTCATTTTCATAGGTAAGGCTATGAGATTCTGGGCGTTCTTCGATTAGAATAAAAAATCATTGACTCAAAAAATAATATTTACTTAACTTACAATGCACTATGAGGCAGCTAAAAAAACTTACTCGTTATTTAGTACCATATCGTAAGTTATTATTTGCCAATATATTGTCTAATATCTTGATGGCATTTTTCACCGTGATTAGTATTCCGGCGATTATTCCTTTCTTACATATTCTAATTGGAACAGCTCCTGAGGTAGCTGAAACGCCTCCATTTGGGTGGAGTATTCCTGACTTATTAGCTTGGGTGAAATATAGTTTTGCTCAAATGGTGGTTGAAGAAGGTAGACCACTTACCTTAAAATACGTCTGCTTTTTTATCATTTTTATTTTCTTTTTTAAAAATCTATTTCACTATTTGGCCGCTGCTTTTATGGCACCCATCCGAAATGGTATCGTCAGCGATATCCGACAACAGTTGTACGCCAAATTTCTGGATCTTCCCCTTAGTTATTATTCTGAAGAACGTAAAGGTGATTTGTTATCACGACTAACAGTAGATGTACAAGAGGTAGAAATTAGTATTATTAGTATGATGGTTACCATCATTAGAGATCCACTAATTATGTTGGGGAGTCTAGCAGTGATGATTTATTTTAGCCCAGGGTTAATGCTTTTTGTTTTTGGATTATTGATTTTTACCGTATTAGTAATTGGTGGAATTGGAAAGCGACTCAAAAAGGACTCAGCGGTTGTTCAGGAAAATATGGGAGGGATGATTGCCAACCTTGAAGAGTCTCTATCAGGTATAAAAATCATCAAAGGATTTGCTGCTGAAAAATTTAGAAATAAACATTTTACAAAAATCAATGATGATTATCGTAATGCGATGAATCGGTTGTTGTGGCGAAAAAGCTTGGCTAGTCCACTCTCCGAATTTTTAGGTATTGTGGTGGTAGCTGCTTTGCTGTGGTTTGGGGCACAACAAGTATTTGCAAATGAACTTTCGGCACCTACTTTTTTTGCTTTTCTATATGCGTTTTTTAATATTATCGCACCAGCCAAATCTTTTTCTAGTGCTTATTTTAATGTTCAAAAAGGATTAGCAGCCGCTACGCGAATTGATCAGATTTTAGAAATCGAACCGACTATTTTAAAATCAAAAAATGCCCAACCATTTACTAGTTTTGAAACGTCTATCAATTATGAGGGCGTTGGATTTAGTTATGTGGAGGCAGAAGGTGCTGTTTTAGAAAATATTAGTTTAGAAATCCCAAAAGGAAAAGTGATCGCATTGGTAGGAGCTTCGGGAAGTGGAAAAAGTACCTTTGTAGATTTGTTGGCTCGATTTTATGATCCTACTACTGGTCGTATTCTAATTGACAATCGAGATGTCCGAACTTTAGATTTAGCGGATTTAAGAAGCCAATTAGGCATTGTATCGCAAGAACCAATTTTATTTCATGATACAATTTATAATAATATCCTTTTTGGTACAAAAGCTAAAGGACGAGAAGCCGTAATCGAAGCAGCCAAAATTGCCAATGCACACGAATTTATCATGGCAACAGAACAGGGATATAATTCGGTGATTGGTGATCGTGGAAATAAATTGAGTGGTGGACAAAAACAACGATTGACAATCGCAAGAGCAATTTTAAAAGATCCAGCTATTTTAATTTTAGATGAGGCCACTTCTGCGCTTGATGCGGAGTCGGAACAACTGGTGCAGGATGCCTTAAATAAATTAATGGAAAACCGGACAGCAATTGTAATTGCCCATCGCTTGGCAACCATTCAACGAGCAGACGAGATTTTGGTGATGGAAAATGGTCGAATTACTGAACGAGGGAACCATCAAAATTTGATGAATCAGAAAGGAACTTATTTTGGGTTAGTCAATTTACAAAACTTAGAAGGATAGAATTTGTACTGGACCAATGCTATTTTGGGTATTATTTGGTGCTTTATAAGGCAACTTTGAGCGATTAACGGTGTCTTTTGTAAATATTTAACACTGTCTTATTTTTTTAATTAGTAACTTACAGGTCGTCTAAATTTTCTCAAGTTTGCAGAATTATGAAAATTAAGATAAACCTTTATATTTTAAGTTTTTAGATATGAAAAAAGTATTACTCTTTATATTTATATTAGTTAGTTTCCAATTGATGGGGCAAATCACGGTAACTAGTAGTAGTTTTCCTACCGTTGGAGATACCTTGCGCACCGCATTGGATGGTGCTCCACAAGGAATTGAAATTACTGCATCTGGTGGAGACCAAGTTTGGGACTTCAGTAGTTTGCAAGGGGTGATGGCTGAGGCTGTAGTACTTCCTGCCTCTGAGGGTATGAATTCAGATTTATTTCCAAGTGCTAATTTATTATTTCCGATAGGAGTTGATGGAGTAGGAGGAGAATCTTATGGATTTTCGGATGCCGATAATTATCAGCTAGTAGGATACGTTGGACCAGATCCAATTAATTTGGGTATCAATGTTCGAGTACCTTTTTCTCCACCGATTATTGAGCGTCGATCACCGATGAACTTTTTTGATGTTAACAATACCAGTTTTGCTATTTTAGTTGCTTTTCCTACTGATTCTCTACCTGGAGAAATAACAAATGATTTACCAATTGTACCTGATTCTATTCGCCTAAGAGTAGCAAGTACTCGAACAGATGTGGTAGACGGATGGGGAACTTTGACGATTCCTGGTGGCACTTATGAGGTATTGCGAGAAAAAAGAATAGAATCGCGAGAAACAATTATTGAAGCTAAAGTAGGAATTGGACCTTTTGCAACTTGGGTGGATGTAACTGATTTTTTGCCTGGTGATTTTTTAGGCCCTAACACTGTGACTTCTTATATTTTTGTTAATGATCAAGAAAAAGAAAATATCGCAGAAGTAATGGTTACCAGCGATGAGGCAGAAACACCAATTGCGGTGACTTATAAATCTAATGATGTAATAACGAATGTTAAATATCTAGATACTGGAAGAGCAGATATTTTTGCCTATCCAAATCCAGCCATTAACAATGTGCGAATTAACTTTTTAAATATTACTCCTGGAAATTATACTTTTAGAATTTTTAATATTCTTGGTAAAGAAGTCGTTAATAAACAATATCAAATTAACGGAGATCAAACCATCGGAATTAATATTGATACTTTACAGAAAGGAACTTATCTATACAATTTGACCGATGCAAAAGGAAAGATTTTAAAGACTAAACGTCTTATGGTGATTAGACCTTAATGTTGTTTTATTCAAGACAATAAACAAACGCAAAAAAGTGACTTACACTGCCTCCTATCACAAAGAGGTGCCAGATTGCGTGGTTATAAGGTAGTTTTTCCCACACGAAAAAAATGGCTCCTAAAGAGTAGAAAAGTCCGCCAATTCCCAATAGTAAAAGCGTGGTGCCAGGAATAAAAGCCCACATAAAAGGCAAGGTGAAAATTGCACTCCAACCCATCATAAAATATAAAAACAAAGATAGTTTCTCATATTTACCAATCAAAAATACCTTATAGAATACTCCGAGCATCACAAAAAACCAAAGAATGGCTACGAAAACCCAACCATAAAAATGGTCCAGATAGAGGAAAATTAAGGGCGTATGGGTTCCTGCAATCAAAAAATAAATACAAATATGATCAATGATTCTTAGGATTCGTCGACTGCGTTGAGTCGTTACGGAATGGTAAAGCGTAGAAGATAAATAAACCATTACAAGAGAACAGCAAAAAACACTTATACCAATTACCGCCAGCAGACTAGCAGTCTGTAAAAACTGATAAATTAAAAATGGCGTTGCCGCCAAAAAGAAGACAAGCCCGAGACTATGCGTCACGATATTGGCAAAGTCCTCGCCAGTGAGTTTGATTCGTTTTTTCATGGGTATGTAAGTTCGTCGTATTGGAAATATAAATAAAAATTCGGAAGATGTCCAGTCTGAAAATAACTTAAGCAAACAAAGTTTTGTTAAAAAAAATTACTTTTGAGGGTATAAATAAAAAAGCCGATTTAAATTAATAAATCGACTTCCGCTTTAAAATGGGTTTCGTTAGGTGTGATCTTATAAAAGATCAATCTTATAATTTAAGGAATAATAGGTGAATATTTTCTATCCAACCCAAGCGTAACCGCCATCTCCTTTTGTTGAAATTAAGTGCTTCATCGCGTGTTTTGTTTAAAATGTTATTAAGGGGTGATTTTTATATTAAAAAAAATAGTATTATATTTTTATCTATATATTTCAAGAATAATGCCAAACCGTGAATAATTTCCTCCATTTACCTAGCCCTTTGACCTCCTTGACTTCGGATTTTTTACATAAAAAAGGAGTCAATTTATGGGTTAAACGAGAGGACTTAATTCATCCTCACCTATCTGGGAACAAGTGGCGGAAGCTAGAATTTAACTTAGAGGAGATGAAGCACCAGGAGAAAAAGGGTATTCTTACCTTTGGTGGAGCTTATTCTAATCATATTTATGCGGTGGCTGCTGCGGGAGAATTATTTGATTTTCCTACTATTGGAATTATTAGAGGAGAAGCCACCCTACCACTCAACGCTACACTTTCCTTTGCAGCTCAAGCAGGAATGAAAATAGATTATGTGGATCGAACGACCTACCGAGATAAGGAAAAGCTTAGAAAAATATATCAAGCTCAGTATCCTGATTATTATCTTTTACCAGAGGGAGGAACCAATATTCATGCGATTCCAGGTTGTGCACGTACGGTAGTGGAACTAAGCGCACAACTTCCTCAGCTTCCTGACTATATCTGTCTTGCCTGTGGAACGGGTGGTACTTTGGCAGGGATCGTTAGTGGATTAAAGGGAGAAGCTAAGGTCTTAGGATTTTCCGCACTAAAAGGAGATTTTCACCAAAGAGATATTCAAGCACTTCTTGCCAAGGCAACTATCAAAGATCCTAAAAACTGGTCTATCAAGACAGATTATCATTTTGGTGGTTATGCTCGTCGGACTCCATTACTTGATGAGTTTATGATTTCTTTCAATAAAAATTATGATATTCCACTGGAATGGATCTATACCGGAAAGTTATTCTATGGTGTTTTTGATTTGATTAAAAAAGGATTTTTTCCGAAAGGAAGTAATATAGTGGTGATTCACACAGGAGGAATTCGTTGATATGCGGATGTGTGGATGTGCGGATTTTTTGATTTGTAGATCTCGCTTTTTGGCGAGAAAAATAGAAGGAGGTTAAATCATTTAACCCAATAACTCAAAACCCAATAACCCAAAACTAACCTTAAGGAGTCATCCTTTTTCCGTCTCGATAGCGTACTGGAAACGCATCTGGATAGCCCATTGTTTTTGCTTTGTTCATCATTTCTCGTGCTTCTCGTAAAGTGAAAAATGGAGAAAGTAAAATACGGGTCCAACCACGAGTAGGTAAAAATTCTGTATCGAGATTACCATAAGTCCGAATTTTATCATATTCCGAATTTTGCTCATAAAAATTTACGACGACCGTTAATTGAACCTTATAATAGGTGCCAGAATAGGCTTTGTTTTTTTCTGTAGTTTTAGTATTTGTAGGCGTAGGATTGGTTTTTGGTGTTGGAGTAGTTTTTACAATTGAACTTGTACTTTGTTTTGTTCCTATTTTAAAATCATTTTTATAAATTTTCTGGTTGGTATCATGCGTATTAAAATCATAATAAAGCATTGGAGCACCAGTTTGAGTTACTTCTAGTTTGAAATTTCGTTCAGGTAAGACATCGAATTTAAAGCTTTCTGTTTCGAAAAATTTAGAGACCAATAATCGTTTCTGTCCAGTGGAGGTTAATTCATATAAAGCGGCTTTGTATTTTTTATTACGTTGCGAGGTCGTCACGGTACCTTCTACAAACATGCCACTACCAAATTTATTGATGGTATAAATATCGGCGTCGTTGCTTCCTTCTTTTCCATCAAAATCTCGAGTAGAAACCAAAAAAGTATTTTCTTTAGCATCTTGATATACATATCCAAAATCGTCAGCGGGAGAATTGACTGGTTGTTGTAGATTTTTTGGTTCACTCCAATTACCAATCGTTCCCTTAGCACTAAATATATCAAGACCTCCAAGGGTTGGTTGACCGTTTGAGCTAAAGTATAAGGTCTTTTGCTGTGAATCATAAAAAGGAGTGATCTCATCTCCAATCGTATTAATTGCTTCACCTGCATTTTGAGGAAAACTAAAATCAAACGCATCGCTATCAATTCTTCGAATCGTATACCAAATATCCATTCCGCCAAATCCATCAGGGCGGTCGGATGCAAAGTATAGAATTTCGTTATTTCCGTTTTGCACAATCTGAGGATACATCGCCGTTGTTCCACCCATTTTAATATATTCTCTTAATAGGGCTGGCGTAGACCAAGTATTGTCTTTTTTCTGGGTAACGTAAATATCGCAATTGGCTCGACTTCCTTTCCAATCATCGTTCGCACAAACGGTAAAATAAAATCGCTGACCATCTTTACTAAAGCTTCCTTGACTGAGCGCACCAGCGGTAGTGGTGGGTAATTTAGGCTCAATAGCTGCTGACCATTCTCCACTTTCTAAACGAGAGCGGAGGATATTCGCTTGATTGTTTCTGCCAGAGGTAAAATAAAGAATCCCCGAAGAAAAAGGGATCGGAGCAAAATCATTTGCGGGAGAATTAACAGTATTACCCAACCTGGATAAGGTCGGTTGTAGTTCTGGATTTTCCATTCCTTCGGCGAGCAGACATCCAGCAATTTCGTTGTCTACTAATTTTTGAATCAAGATCTTATCGGATCCTTTATAAAGAGAAGCGTAGGTTTTTAAGGCTGCTATTGCTTCTCGGTAACGGCCTTGAGATTTAATACTACGACCATATTTTAGTCCTGCTAAAGGGAATTGTCCGTCTGACTGAATCTTTCCAAATGCTCTTTCTGCACTTCTATAATCGCCAGCTTGAAGGTAAGCTTCTCCTGCTGCATTGATAAATTCCTTTTTACTGGACTTTAGTCGAAAAGCAGACTCATAAGCCTGACCTGCCGCGGCAAAGTCGCCTTTGCTTTCCGATTCTTTAGCCGAACGAGAAAGCTGTTTCCAATTCTGCGCTGAAAGACCATTTCCAACAAAAAGGAATGCTAAAAAAAGGATAATTGTCTGAAACTTATTCATGTAAACAAATTTAGAAAGAATACTATCTACTTAATCGTAAAAAAAGGTTAAAAGTTGCTAGGGAAGATAATTGAGCCAATGTATAAAGGTTGGCTTGGAGGTGATGGTTTAAGCTAAAAAATTGATTTAAATTTCCCCATCCCTAATAAACCGTCCCACCATTTCTACGGCCACGGGATATACTTGATGTTCGAGACTCAATACTTTACGAGCGATATCTTCTGGTTGATCGGTCGAAGTCAATGGACAACGGGCTTGTAAGATAATATTGCCTTCGTCGTAATGTTCATTGACGTAGTGAATGGTCAAGCCGCTTTCTTTTTCTTTATTATCAAAAACTGCTTGGTGTACGTGGTGACCATACATCCCTTTGCCTCCGTATTTTGGGAGGAGCGCAGGATGAATGTTGATAACTCTGTTAGGAAACTCTTTAATTAAATATTTTGGAATCAACCAAAGGAATCCAGCCAAAACAATTAGATCAATTTTATGGGGAGCAAGGTTAGCGATAATATTTTTTTCTTCGTAAAAACCTGCTCGATCAATAATCAGGGTTTCGATATCGTGATTGGTTGCACGATCCAATACACCCGCATTTTTGCGATTAGAAACAATTAGCTGAACAGATAAATGAGTATGGTTTTTTAAATGCCTGATAATGGCTTCGGCATTGGAGCCTCCACCGGAAGCAAAGATGGCGATGTTGAGCATAGTGATTATTAAAAGTTGGATAGCATTATTTGCTGGTTGGCTTCCTTCCGTGCAATTTTACAATTAAGGGAAGCCAACCAGCGAACTAACAAAAGAATTTATTCCAAAAACTGCAAGGTAGCTAATTTAAATTTCTTTCCTCTTTCACCAAATAAAATCATTTCTCGCTTTCCTGTTTGACGAGATACTTTGGGGCGGAAAAGTAAATTGTCTTGTTGGTTATTAATGAGTGGATACATTTCAAGGCTTCCATCTCGATTGATCTCAGCAAGCGAAATAAGCGTTCTTTTGGTACTTCCACTAAACCCATAAAGTTTATCATCATCCTTATCATAATTTCGCGTGTCATCATTAAAAATAAAAAATAACTTATCGCGTACAATAGACATCGCATAGGAAGAAAAATAACCGCGGTCATTCCGAGTTTCTTGTGATTTTGGAATACGAGTAGCCCATTCAATTTCTCCGTCAGGGCGAATATTGGCTACAATTAAGTCATTATAATTATAATAATAGTCATCTCTATTTGCACCACCGCCACCAAAACGATTTCCGGCAGTAAAATTATTAAAGTTGCTGACTACATTTACAAAATATTGTTCTCCTATTAAAACGGCTCCTCCGTCGTTACGTAAGATCAAGTGATCGAGTGAAAAAGAGGTGAGTTCTGCTTGTTTTTTTACCTCTCCAGATTGCTCTGCATTTTCTGCTTTCGCTCGCTTACGATTGGACAAATCTGCTGTTAATAAATCAAACTCAAACTCTTTTGTATTATTGGCATATACTTCTTTGGTAATAGGATCAAGTCGGAAAAAATAGGTGCCACGTGCGCTAGCAGTTCCTTTTTGAGAATAAAAACCAGCAAAAACTAAATGCCCGTCGTTGGCAATTTTAAAAGTTAGATCCGTAATAAAATGATTTTCTAATTCTATTGGATATTCAACAATTTTTTCACCACTAGCAGAGTAGGCCAAAATACTATAGCGATAATTGGCTCTGCCTCTTTTTATTTCCTTTGTACCTTTATCAAAAACAGTATTTAGTAAATAAACATTTCCATCATTATCGATTTCAAAGCTTTCGATATTTACATTTTGATCAGGATAGGGGAGGGTTACTTCCTTTTCCCACAGTGGAGTCATATCTTGATCGTATACATAGATTGAAAATGTTTCCTGTGTTTTACGGCGTTCTGGATTTTGATTATAGATCAATAATTTAGAACTATCTTTTGAAATACTAAAATCAAAATATCCTTCCTGTGCTCGATTTTTAGTTGGATTCTCTGCTACCTTTTTTAATTTTCTTGAAGGCTGTAGGCGACGATAGCTTACTTCTTGAGCAAATAGATAATTTGTTTTTTTTGCTTCATTATTAAAAGAAGTAAATAAGTAGAGTTTTCCACCGAACGGAATAATACTTTCGAATTCTACCCGCTTTTTATTATACTTCATATCCAACTTAACGGACTTACGAAGTTTCATTTGTGGTGTATAATGTTCTAGGTAAATTTTGCTAGGACCATCAAAACCTTGTCGTTTTGTTTTTTCTCGAAGGGCATAAACCCCTGTCTCGTTAGAGGTGATAATTTTGGAAAGAAAAGTACCTGCAGGTTCGCTGAGTTCTTGTCCCCAATTGAGTTGTGTCTTATCCTCAGGTTGTGCGGAGACCAACGTGAATATTCCTAAGGTAAAAAAGAAAATCAAGAAAGAAGTACGCATAGTTGTTATTATTGTTGAAGTGTTAAGCCTGCCTGTCGGCAGGTAAGCTGCTGAAGCGTTGAGTGTGCAAAAGGCAGCAACAACTTAACAGTTCATGGTTTCTACAAAAATAAGACTGTCAAAGGTAAAACTAGAAGGATAGGATGAATGTTTTTTAAAATTCTTAAGATTTGTTTTTTTTAACAAAAATTAACAAACTTATGTATGCAAGCATGCAACTACCGACCTATTGAGCGATATTTTGCTGCGTTTGCTGCGTCAAGTTTTGTCATTATTTTTTTTACTTTACTCTTACTAGCACTATCAGCTACCTTGAAAATATCAATGATTTCGTTGGCTTTTGAGTTAGCAAATACTTGAAGCGACATAGAATTTGGATAGGATTTATCCGCTTTACCTATATCTTCCATTACTTTTGCCATGACTAGTTGAGCGGTCTCAACATCTTGATGCATAATGTCTAAAGCACGAATATGGTAATCATACATTCCTTGTCGGTAAGGACGGAGTCGTGGGTTAAGTATGCTTTCTTGCAACCAATAACGATTACGATTTCCATCTTGAGAACGCCAGCCTCGGAAAGTACCGGCAACATTAGCAGGAATGGTATTGACAATGTCTTGTGCTCTACGGAAATATTCTTCCCCACCAAAAGGAGCAAAAGTATCTCCATCTAATCCCAAAATAAAATAGACATAAAAGCCCAGGATAGAGGTTAAATTATCTTGATAGGAATTATTACTAAACTGAATGGGCTGAAACTGTTGATAAGTAAATTCAAAGTCTTTATCATTATGAGAAATCAATACCGTCTCAGCAGTACTACCATAAATTGGGCGCGAAGCTTGAATCTGAATACTACCAGAGAATTGAGTAGCAGATAATTCTTCCGTAATATTGATCTGAATATTACCATTGATTTTTTCGCTTGGCTCATAGGAATTTTCGGTCCATTTTCGAGTATTGAGAAATTCCTCAACCTGTTGTTGCATATCCTCAAATACTTTAGGATCTGTTGTTTGAAGTTTCGGTACGTTTACTTTTACCTGAAAATTCATTTCCTGTCCTTGGGTACGCGTAAATGCTAATAAGCAAATGAAGAGTAGTAGAATATTTTTCATAATTAAATTATTTTGACCAATTCGTCGACGATATCCGTAGCAACGGCAGTTTTTGATTTAAGGGGATATTCGAGCATATTTCCATCTGAATGTAGGATGGTAATTTTATTAGTATCATGTTTAAATCCTGCTCCTTTATCTCTTAACGAATTTAAAACGATAAAATTGAAGTTTTTCTTGTGAAGTTTACCTTTTGCGTTGGTTTTTTCATCATTTGTTTCCAAAGCAAAGCCAATGGTAATTTGCTTTTTAGTTTTGCTGGCTCCCAATGTAGCAGCAATATCCTTTGTTCTTTCTAATAAAATGGATAAATCACCCGCTTTCTTTTTAATTTTTTTGTCTGAAACTACTGCCGGCCGATAATCAGCTACTGCCGCAGCTAATATTGCTACGTCCGCTTTTTTAAAAAGATCCGTTGCAGCTTCAAACATTTCTTGAGCAGATTCTACAGAGATTGTTTGGACGCTAGGGTGAGCAGTTTTTAAATAGGAAGGACCTAAAATTAGTTGGACCTTAGCACCTCGACTTGCTAATGCTTCTGCGATAGCAATTCCCATTTTACCAGAAGAGCGATTCCCAATAAATCGAACAGGATCAATTGCTTCATAAGTCGGTCCTGCGGTAACGATGACTGTTTTATTTTTTAGATCTTGGGTTTGACTGGTAAAGTCGCTGACCAATTGAACAATATCTGCTGGTTCTGCCATTCTACCTGCACCTACGAGTCCGCTTGCTAACTCGCCATGTCCGACAGGAATAAGATGGTTCCCACCTGCAATTAATTTTTCTAGATTGGAACGAGTCGTAAAATGTTCCCACATATCTAAGTCCATTGCTGGAGCAAAAAATACAGGACAACGCGCCGATAGATAGGCAGCCAGTAGCATATTATCACAAATACCATTGGCCATTTTTGCAAGGGTGTTCGCCGTAGCAGGAGCGATGATCATCAGATCGGCCCAAAGTCCGAGTTCGACATGATTGTTCCATCCTTCGGAACTATGTACATTAGAAAAAACAGGACGCTGAGAAAGTGTACTGAGGGTAAGTGGACTGATAAAATCCGTAGCAGAAGGTGTCATGATGACTTGTACTTCTGCACCAGCCTTAATAAAAAGTCGAGTAAGCAGTGCAGATTTATAGGCTGCGATACTTCCACTGATACCGAGGAGAATTTTTTTACCAGATAGGTTAGAATCCAAAATTTTAGCTTTAAGATTAAGGGGAAGTTTAGACAATCTCTTAACTAGTTAGCCCTCTTCTATAGTATGTTTGCAAAAATGAAACAGGATAGAAGAGGGCTAAATATTGATCTGGCTAGTAGCCATGATTTTTTCGAAAAGAATATTTGAGAAATTGCTTAGAATTTCTTCTCTTCGCGATCGTGGTAGTGAACCTCACCGCTGCTAAACTCGTCGCTAGCAATCAGTACTGGGTTTGGTAATCTTTCGTAGAATTTAGAGATTTCGATCTGCTCTTTGTTCTCGTGAATTTCTTCAATTGTATCGGTATTCACCGCAAATTCTTCTAGCTTGTTGTGTAACTCGTGCTTGAGATCAACAGAAATCTGCTTGGCTCTTCTAGAGATGATAACGAGTGATTTGTAGACGTTTTCGGTGTCTTTGATCATCTCGTGAATATCTCGTGCACCACAATTCGGCTCTAGGCCTTGAACTCTTGATTTAATGTCCGACATTAGTGATAATTTTTAATTTCTTATTGGATTTAGTGATAATACTATTTACTTCGTTCTTGTATTTACTTTTGGGGTGTTTACGAAGGAAGTTTTTTGTATATTTTATGGTGTTATCGTAGCGATCTTGCTGTCTAGCAAAAATGCTATTTTCTGCCCAGTTGAAGTAAGACTTTACAATCAAAAACCTCACCCTTTCTGCGTATGGCGAATCAGGGAAGTCTTTTAGCAAATTCTGAAAAGACTGTGTAGCTGCCTGATATTGTTTTAGATCGTAGTATAGTTCTGCTTCTTTGAACGTCTTATTTTCCAATTTTGTTCGCATTTTAGTAATTAGCGAGTTCGCTTCTTTTACTTTTGGACTGGTTGGATAGGTGTTAATGAATAACTGAAATCCATCAATCGCTTTTTGCGTATAGGTCTGGTCTAATCGGTAAGAAGGGCTAAGATTGAAATTAGAGTAATGCTCCATATAATCTGCCTCTTCCCGATATTGACTATTTGGAAAAGTATTGGAAAAATTCTTAAAATAATAAGCTGCTAAGGAGAATTTCTG
>JALZUU010000475.1 GCA_023300665.1 Saprospiraceae bacterium
TGCACCACCTTCATAGATCGTACCCCATCTTTTACCAAAATAAAATGCTGAACCGACTTCTTAAAGGACAACCCTTTTTCCACTCCATTGATCGTTACATAGCGAACTAAATCTTGAAATAGTTGAGTTTCGAAAAATGGAGATTGTGGATTTCTGATAAAGTAACAACGCAGTTTTCTATTCTTATAAATCAATCTTTCAAAACCAAGTTGCTTACATTGCCATCGCACACGAAGTCCTTCAGACAGCATCTGTACGGAAGCGGGAATCGGACCAAAACGGTCGGCCATCTTTTTTGTAAACTTCGCCAATGCTACTTCTGATTTTAGATTATCTAATTCGGTATAGAGATTTAAGCGCTCTTGAATATTAGAAATATAATCATCTGGAATCAACATCTCTACATCTGTATCTACTTGTACATCCCGAACATATTTACGTTCTTTTTCTAGGTCTTCTTTAAATAGATCTTTAAAGTCGGTTTCTTTTAATTCTTGAATGGCTTCTTCCAAAATCTTTTGGTAAGTCTCATAACCAATGTCAGAAATAAAACCACTTTGTTCTCCACCGAGTAAATTTCCAGCACCTCGAATATCCATGTCTCGCATCGCAATATTAAAACCACTACCAAGGTCAGAAAATTCTTCAATCGTCTTAAGTCGCTTACGTGCGTCAGGTGTCAATGCAGATAGCGGCGGACTAAACAAATAACAATATGCTTTTTTATTACTTCGTCCAACTCGTCCCCTTAACTGATGTAAATCACTCAATCCAAATTGATTGGCATTATTGATAATGATCGTATTGGCATTGGCGATATCTAACCCGGTTTCGATAATATTGGTACAAACCAATACATCGTATTTTCGATTAATAAAATTCAATAAAGTTTTTTCTAGATTTTTTGCTTCTAATTGTCCATGTGCCGCTGCGACATCTACATCGGGACAAAGCCGCTTAATCATCGCCGTGATATCCGGAAGTGATTTTACTCGATTATGAACAAAGAAAACTTGACCACCTCGATTTACTTCATAGTAGATCGCATCTTTGATCAACTCTGGACTAAAGGTTCGTACTTCCGTATGAATCGGTTGTCGATTAGGTGGTGCCGTACGAATAACGGAAAGATCTCTTGCTGCCATCAGCGAAAACTGCAACGTCCTTGGGATTGGCGTGGCCGTCAAGGTTAAAGTATCAACGTTTACTTTTATTTTTCGTAGTTTTTCTTTCGCAGATACCCCAAATTTCTGCTCTTCGTCAATGACCAATAATCCTAAATCTTCAAATCCAATTTTTTTATTTAGAATACCGTGGGTACCAATAACGATGTCAATTTTTCCCGCTTTCAGTTGTTCGAAAATCGCATTTTTTTCTTTGGTGGTTCGGAAGCGATTGATATAATCAACCGTCACACCATATGGTTCCAATCGTTCGGTAAAGGTCTTGGCATGTTGTAGTGCTAAAATCGTCGTTGGTACTAAAATCGCTACTTGTTTACCATCCAAAACAGATTTAAAAGCAGCACGAATCGCGATTTCTGTTTTTCCAAAACCTACGTCCCCACAGATCAATCGATCCATTGGATGTGGTTTTTCCATATCGTTTTTCACGTCCTGTGTCGCGGTTACTTGATCGGGCGTATCTTCGTAAATAAAAGAAGCTTCTAGTTCTGTTTGCAGGTAACTGTCCGGTGGAAAAGCATGTCCTTCTGAAGCACGGCGTTTTGCATAAAGCTTGATTAATTCACCCGCAATATCTTTTACTTTTTTCTTGGTTTTACGTTTGAGGTTTGTCCAAGTATCTGATCCGAGCTTATGTAGTTTCGGAGCGGTTCCTTCTTTACCGACGTATTTTGAAATTTTATGTAAGCTATTAATACTCACATAAAGGACATCATTATTTTTATAAATCAAACGGACGGATTCTTGTACGTGGCCGTTGATGTCTATTTTTTCTAATCCAGAATATCGACCAACACCGTGATCAATATGCGTGACAAAATCACCGACATGAAGCTCTCGCAATAGTCGCAAATTGATTGCTTGGTCTTTGGTAAAACCACGTCGCAATTTATATTTATGAAATCGCTCAAAAATCTGATGATCGGTATAACAAGCAATTTTTAAACTTGGATCAATAAATCCCTGGTGTACCGCTTTGGGAATAGGATGAAAATGAACGTCCGCTTGCAAGTCTTCAAAGATGGCTTCGAAGCGCTGAAACTGTCTAGGGTTTTCACTAAATAAATAGGTTTCTATTTTAACTTTCTGATTTTTACCTAAATCCTCTATTAGTAGTTTGAAATTTTTATTAAAACTCGGTTGAGGTTTGCTACCAAAATCAATGGTCGTTTCTACTGGAACCGGTTGCTTCGTATTGGTCAAGAAAAACAATGGAAAATCAGCGACATCGTCTAGCACTTCGTTGGGACGAATAAAAGCTCTCTCACGGAAAAGTTCTGCAAGTTCAGTTTCATTGGTAGCTGAAATTCCGTCAGCGAAGGCTTCTGCTTTTTCAAAACAAGTCTGTAATTTATCAACCAGTAATTGATAATCTTTCATCCAAATCGCCGTCTCTTTAGGTAGTACACCAAAGAGTGATACCTTCTGATCTCTTGAAAACCGCGTATTAATATTTGGAACAATAGAAATGCTAGCAATATTACGCAAAGACTCCTGCGTCGTTGGATCAAAGACACGAATACTTTCTACCTCATCATCAAATAATTCAATTCGGTAGGGCCATTCATTTCCGTAAGAAAAGATATCGACAATCCCTCCACGAATGGAAAATTGTCCAGGTTCATAAACAAAATCTGTTCGTTCAAAACCGTATTCTACCAATATTTCAATAATAAAATCTACATCCATTTTCTCGCCTTTGACCATTCTGATCTTTTTTTCAGCGAGTACGGAGGGTGCTACTACTTGTTCGAAAAGTGCTTCTGGATAAGTAATAATTAATTCTCCGATGGCAGATGATTCGGTAATTTTATTGATGGTCTCCGTACGTTGAAGTACGTTGGTATTATTTAATTGATCAAAATTAGCGGGTCGTTTAAACGAGTCAGGAAAGAAATGTACGGGCTTTTTTCCTAGAATATCGGAGAGGTTATTTTGCAAATATGCGGCCTCTTCTTTGTCGTTACAAATAACGAGATGAAACTGTGGAGCGGCCAGATATGTTCCCGCTAGGACAAAGCTATCCAGTGCGCCTACTACTCCGGTAAGTTGTGTTCGGGGCGGTGGAGACGTTGAGAGTTGAGCGACAATTTTTTCCACGCGTTTGTCTTCGCGGTATAAAGCAATTAAGCGTTCCAGATTCTGCACGATGCAAAGATACTATTTAATGAGGAATGTAATAGTCTTTAGGAGACTGTTCTGTTAAACTGTGTCAGCGGGTGGGCCTTCCTTTAGGAATACAAGGCGCGGGATGGCAAATGACACACTTGATGGAACAGTCCCGCCTTTAGCTACTAGCACACTTAATACGCAATCAATCACCTGAAAATACTCGAATACAAGGGATAAATGCATACTACTGGACATTTGCGGGTTTGGTGCTACTCCTTCAGGAGGCCGGGAGGCAGCAAATGGAAGAAATGTCCAGTAGTATGGGATAAATGGTTAAAAGAGGAAAATTGATAAAGGACTTAATTCTCCTTGAGAATCAAGATGCTAGAACGTTTAAATAATATTACTTTTGATAGAAAAACTATGCTCAATATCGAAATTAAAGCACGTACGCAAAATCCAGATCATATCAAGTCTATTTTAGAAAACCTTGGAGCAGACTATCAGGGGATTGATCATCAAATTGATACTTATTTTGTTGTTCCTGATGGACGACTAAAATTGCGTCAAGGGAATATTGAAAATAGTTTGATTTTCTACCAACGCCCTAATCAAGCAGGTCCTAAGGCTTCCAACTTTTTATTATATCATCCTGAACAAGAAAATAGTGACAAATTGAAAAAGTTATTAACCACTGCTTTAGGACAGAAAGTGATTGTTGATAAACACCGAGCGATCTATTTTTTTGAAAATGTAAAATTTCATGTCGATCAAGTCGTAGGATTAGGAGATTTTATGGAAATAGAAGTCATGGATACAATGGAAATGGGTGATATCGCTATTTTAGAAAAACAGTGTAAAAAGTATATGGGATTATTTGGGATCGAAGAATCAGACTTGATAAATGGGTCTTATAGTGATTTATTAGCTAATAGTTAATGCGAATCAGGGTTTAATATTTTAACTAAAATCAAAACTATTAAGTAGATCATTTCAATTGACTTTGCTTTTTTGGCATTTTGCTTTTAAATTAAATTTCAACTCCTGATTCATACTATTCATCCTTTATAGTTTTAAGATATACCCTTCTCACAAAAAGTTTCCGTAAGTTTACATTCTATAAAAAACAAATTAATCTCTCAAGTCTAAATTACCGAATGGAAAAACCTCAATTAGAAAAACTTTGCTATTCTACTCGACAACTGGTTGCAGAAGTCGGTAGTTTTATAAAAAAACAAGTAGGCAAGGTTGACGAAAATTCAATAGAAACCAAGAGCAAAAATAGTTTGGTCAGTTATGTAGACAAAACTGCAGAACAGCGGCTCGTCTCCGGTTTAAAGGCGAGACTCGAAGATGCAGCTTTCTTAACAGAAGAAGAAACCGTCACTGCTTCTGAAGGAACTTATCAATGGATTATCGATCCACTGGACGGTACAACCAATTTTTTACACGAACTCCCTATATTTTCTATTAGCATTGCCCTACGTTTTGAGAACCAAATCATCATGGGAATTGTCTATGAAGTAAATAAGGAAGAATGCTTCTATGCATATCGTGGAGGTGGAGCCTGGCTGGACGATCAAAAAATATCTGTCAGCGCAAATACGGTCTTTGAAGATGGATTGATTGCAACTGGATTTCCTTACTATGATTTTCAACATATGGATGCTTATTTTGGGGTATTGCGTAATTTCGTAGAACGTACCCGAGGTATTCGTCGATTAGGGTCCGCTGCGGTAGATTTGGCATATGTGGCCTGTGGTAGATTTGATGGATATTTTGAATATAGCTTAAATGCTTGGGATGTCGCTGCTGGAATTATTTTGGTAGAAGAAGCCGGAGGAAAAGTTTCTGATTTTTACGGTGGTAGTGATTATCTTTTTGGAAAAAATATTCTTGCAGGAAGTAAGGCCGCTCATGAATCTATGTTGGAAACTATTGGACAGCATTTTGTAAAAGCGTAGCTTCAGAAGTTGAAGCTGTATAATTATTATAAAAAATAAAAATAGAATTTGTTATTAGCTGGTCGTTTTTTTTGATTCCTAAAATCACGATAAAAGAAAACCAACTAGCGAGTAACCAACCAGCTAACCAGCCAAAAAATGGGATTTCTAGAAAATATCAAAGCAGCGCTTAGCGCAGTTCGTTCCAATCTTTTACGATCCATCCTTACGGTGATGATTATCGCAGTGGGCATCATGGCTTTAATTGGTATTTTGACAGCAATTGATACGGCGATCTATTCTTTTAATGATAATTTTTCTAGTCTTGGAGCAAACTCCTTTTCTATCCGGCCTTCAGGTGGACGAGCTTCTGGTAGACGAGGTGGGCGACGTGCTAAGCAAGGAGACCCGATTTCTTATAGAGAAGCCACCAAGTTTAAAGAGATATTTGATTACCCCGGCTCGGTAAGTATCTACATGAGCGGAACTCGAAATGCAACTGTCAAATATGGAAATGAAAAGACTAATCCAAACATCCGATTAACCGGAGTTGATGAAAATTATCTCAACCTTCGAGGCCTTGAATTAGAAACAGGACGTGCCCTTTCTTTGACCGAAATTCAAAATGGTAACAACCGAGCCATCATCGGTAAAGATTTGGTAGACCTATTATTTAAAGGGAAATCAGATAAAGCACTCGGTCAGGTAATTTCAGTAGGTAATATCAAATACAAAGTTATCGGCGTATTGGTCTCCAAAGGTTCGAGTATGAATCAAAGTGAAGACAAAGTGGTTTTGGTTCCATTACTGAGCGTTAAGAATTATTATGGGACAGCGAAGTCAAATTATAGCATCAATGTAGCGACCAATAGCTCAGAAGATTTAGAAGGTGCTGAGTCCGCAGCAATTGGTTTATTTAGAAATATTAGAAATCTTCGTATTTCGCAAGACAATGATTTTGAAATACGGATGAGTGATGGATTGGTAAGTTTCTTAAAAGAAAATACCGTCACTTTACGAATGGGAGCCATCATCATCGGAATGATTACCCTAATTGGTGCTGCTATTGGTTTGATGAATATCATGTTGGTTTCGGTCACTGAACGAACCCGCGAGATAGGAATCAACAAAGCATTGGGTGCTACGCGTCGTAATATTTTAATTCAGTTTCTTACCGAAGCGATTGTCATTTGTCAAATTGGAGGACTCTTCGGAATCATCTTAGGAGTCTTAATAGGTTATAGTGTTACTTTTTTTCTAGGAGGCAATTTTCTAATGCCTTGGATGTGGATTGGAGTAGGGGTTGCGACTTGTACGATTGTAGGTTTATTTTCAGGATTATACCCAGCACTCAAAGCTTCTCGTTTAGATCCAATTGAATCATTGCGATACGAATAGATGTGTAGATTCTTTGATTTCTGGATATGCGGATTTGAATTGACTAAAACTTAAACTTAAACTTTCGCTGTAACCAAGTCAATAAGACCACTACCAATAGGGAAGGTAATAAATTAGCTACTCTAAAATTTCCCAGCTCTAACATTTTTACAGAAACGGCCACAATCAATAATCCACCTACGCCACTTAGGACTGCCAGCGTATTTTTGGTAAATAAAGTTTTTACCTGACTAGCCAAAATGGTAAGTCCTCCCTGAATAATTAGCATAGGAAAAATAGATAATAAAATACTCATTCCATAAGTAGAAGCGAGTGCGATAGAGGTGACGCCATCTAAGGCTGCTTTGACAATTAATAATTCTCGTTTTCCCTGAATACCTTCTTCAATGGCCCCAATAATCGTAATGGAGCTTGCACAAAATAAGACCACTGCAGTTATCAATCCTTCGCTAAAACGTTGTTGACCAAACTTAAAATTGGCCCGCATCCATAGCTCAGCGTTATCTAAGAAGTCTTCTACTCCTATTAATTCACCGATAATTCCACCCAAAACCAAGCTGATAATAAAAATTGGTAGGTACTCATCAGGAACCTTTAGACTCATTTGCAATCCGATGATTAATACCCCTAACCCGACTGCGAGAAAGGTAATATCTCGGATATTTTCAGGAAAAATCTGCTGAAATAATAATCCAATTAGGCTACCCACTACGATGGTAGCCATATTAATAAAGGTGCCGATAGGAAGTTTACGCATAATAATATGTTTCTAGGTGCAATTTTACGGATAATCCAGTCAATCGCGAAACATATTTACAATATTATTCTTCAATACTTGTCCAACAAGTTTTCCTGCAGCTTCAATTGCAGGGGTTTTTCCAACATCTAGCCAAATACTTTCTTTGTCTGGATAACACTTTATGACCGATTTAGTAGCGGCGGTCAGATAAGTATCAATAATTGAAAATCGATTTTTCTTTCCAAAATACTGGAATAATTTCGGATCAATCACATGTAAACCACTAAAAGCTCGAAGCTGTAATTGACCAACAATCGGCCGAGCCATTTTCAATTCTCCCGTTTTGATGTTGGTCCAACCGCTAAGTATATTTTTTTCATCAAAAATAAGGTAGCGAGAAGTGGATCGTTGCCGAGTAGCTAAAGTTGCTATTGCTTTGCTTTTTTGGTGATATTTAAAAAATTGATAAAAATCTAGTGTGGTCAAAATATCCGTATTGCACAACAAAAAAGGAGCGCCATCTGCAAAATAAGTTGCTGCTTTTTTTAAGGCGCCTCCTGTCTCAAGCGGTTTTTTTGCCTCGTGAGAAATATGGATGGTAGCACCAAAATTATCTTTGTCTTTTAAAAAATCAGTGATCTGATCCGCAAAATGATGTGTATTAATGATAAATTCATGAATTCCAAAAAATTGTAGCCGTCTTATGACAATTTCGAGCAAAGGAATTCCTTGAATGCGAACCATTGCCTTGGGACGGTCGTTAGTAAGGGGTCGCAGACGTGTACCTAACCCAGCAGCAAGAATCATGGCTTTCATAAAGTGTTTGTTCTGATTGTATTTAGGAATAAGGCTGAATATCGATACATCCCTGAGTGAATCCTAGTTGATTGATGGTAAGGTAAGCAAAGGTAAAATTAAAAATAGAAGTTTCTAAAAACTCCACATAGTTTTGCCGAAATTTGTACATTGAAATAGAAAATATGTGAATTAGGGTTAAAAAAACAATTGGAATGAATATGATTAACTATGTCATTCTAGTAGATTTTGCATTTTTGCTTTTGCCCTCTTTAATCTCGCGATCTGGAACTTAGTTTTAACTACTAATTCACTTTCTTAATAAAAAATGTATCTTAAACACAGGACTAAAATATGCAATCCAAACTGATAAAAATACTGCTAGCACCCATCTCTCTCCTTTATGGGCTAGTGATCAGTATGCGTGATTTATTATACCGTTGGGGATTGCTAAAAGGGGTGCGATTCAGTGTGCCCACTATTTCAGTAGGAAATCTGTCTATAGGTGGTGCTGGTAAATCTCCACATATTGAATATCTTGTGCGACTTCTCAAAGATTATATTTATGTCGCTACACTCAGTCGAGGATATGGCCGCAAGACTAGAGGCTTTTCATTGGTACAACGCAACAATACTGCTGAACAAGTCGGAGATGAGCCGCTACAGTTTAAAAGAAAATTTCCCAATATCACCGTTAGTGTTTCCGAAAGCAGAACCTTTGCTATTCCAGAATTATTAAAGCACGATGCTAAAATTCAAACCATTCTATTAGATGATGCTTTTCAACACCGTGCTATCCATCCAGATTTAAATATCTTACTTACAGAATATCAGTATCCTTTTACGCAAGATTATCTGTTGCCTTCTGGTCGTCTACGAGAGTGGCGTTCTGCTTATCAGCGAGCAGATTATGTGGTGGTTTCTAAATGTCCGCCTGTATTATCTGATGAAGATCGGCAAGCAATGGTAAAGGAACTTAGCCTTCTTCCAAGACAAAAGATCTTTTTTTCTTATTATGAATATCAACGACCGAATTATATTTTCGATTATCGTCGACAGTTGATACTAGATGAGCAATTGGATATTCTCGTCATTTGTGCGATTGCTCGAACAGAGTATCTGCTAGATTATCTCAATCCGCTCGTTAATTCGGTACAAATTCTAGAATATGAGGATCACCATTATTTTACTAATTTTGATCTATCAAATTTAAAAAAGCGTTTTGAACAAATGGATAGTCGCCGAAAAGTGATTATTACTACCGAAAAAGACGCGATGCGACTACAACTTCACCAAAAATTTATCGTAGATAATTTATTACCTATATTTGCGATACCTGTAATGGTAAAGTTTCATGGAACAGATGGAGAACAGTTTGATGCGTCGGTGAAGGATTTTTTGCTCAACTATAAAAGTTGATTAAAGGAGCGTTAGTTAAACCATATTTTTTTCATTTCGCGCTATGATTAGTCTTTATTTCTATAAAAACATTAATAAATTGATCTGTTAATCGTTTCTGTTCTACTCAATGTAACCAAATCCATCCTAGACACAGAAGATTCTTATTAAGATGAAGATGATAGTCAAAAAAGGATAATAAACGATTCAACAATTCAACAATTCAACACCAATTGCGATATTATTTTTACAAATTTTCACGTCGAGTTATTCGAATATTTTTGGCTATTTTTTATCCGAACACTCGGATAACGAATGCCCAATATCTTGATTTTGAAAATCCAACAATCATTGTTTCCAACCATCCTAATACATTGCTAGATCCGTTGAATACCGCATCTCGAACCAAGCGACACAGTTTTTTTCTTATCAATGCATCTCTAGTGAAATCTGCTATTGGTAATTGGTTTTTTACAACTTTTTATTGTGTACCTATTGAACGTCCTAAAGATCGAGGTGGACGAAAAATAAGTAATGAAAATAGTTTTGCTAAATGTGATGAACATTTAAGTGGAGGTGGTTGCCTTTATATTGCACCACAAGGGTATAGTCAAATCAAACGTCGAATCGATCAGGTCAAAACAGGTACTGCACGGATCGCATTGAGTGCTGAAAATAGTAGTGATTGGAAATTAGGATTAGAGATTTTACCATTTGGACTCAATTACGAAAGTCCGCGATTTTTTCGAACAGATTTATTGATTAATATCGGAGCACCTATTCAAGTGGCTAATTACCGGGAAGCATACGAACGTGATCCTTATCAAACGGCGAAAGCACTGACGCATGATATTCAGGTAGCGATGGAATTATTATTACCTGATACGAAAGATGATGATGAAGATTGTTTTGTTAAACAATTAGAAGAAGTTCAACAAACAGAATTACCATTGGAAATGGGGCCTGCTTTTCAGCGTTCTAAAAAAATGATTCAACGATTACATGGGGCAGATACTGATTTTTATGCTAAAATTAAAACAGCAACAGAAAGTTATCGACATGATTTGATGAACCAGAAAATAGATGATGATTCAGTGGTGAAATCTCTATCTATTCATAAGATTGGTTTCTACTTAAAAAATATAGGGTTCTTTATTCTGGGACTTCTATTCTTTTTATATGGCGCAATTAATCATCTCTTATTAGCAGGTATTCCTGCTATGTTACCAAAAATTTTGAAATTCTATCCTGGTTATGATTCCAATATTAAAACACTTACTGGAATGGTGTTATGGCCTATCCTATATTGGCTACAAGGAAAACTAGTTTATAACTTTACTGGTGAATGGTGGATGACGTTATTATATCTTATCACACTTTATCCACTTGGTGTTTTTGCTTGGAAATATAAAGAGCAGGTGAAAGCGTTTTTTAAAATAAACCGAGCTACTAAATTTTTGACAAATAATAAGATATCCCTATTAGAAAAAAGAACAAATGTTTTAAACTTACTTACCCAACTATCTGAACAACCACTGTCCTCGGTGACCTCATCTGACAATTAACCCATCATGGAAATATTATGCTGGTTAATTTTTATCGGTTTTGTATTGGCAAGTGCGATACAATTATTTATCTGGCTATATTATTTTCGTCGGTTGGCCGTTTTTGCAAAAAAAGAAAACCCCATTCCTTCATCTGTCCCAGAAGAAATTCCAGTCTCAATTGTTATCTGTGCTCGTAACGAAGCGGAGAATCTTAAAAAAAACCTTCCCCATATTCTAAATCAAAACTACCGTTCCTTTGAGGTGATAGTAGTGGACGATAAATCAGAAGACGAAACACGAAACATATTATTACAATACAATATAAGTTATCGTAATTTGCGAGTGATTTCGGTAATTGATAAGCCGCTTGGGAGTGGAAAAAAACCAGCGTTAGCGCAGGGGATTAAAGCGGCAAAACACGAAGTGATTTTATTTACCGATGCAGATTGTTGTCCAACTAGTAATGAATGGTTGAGAGAAATGCAGAAACCTATTCGAGGTCCAATTGAGATTGGATTAGGATTTGGGCCTTATGAAAAGACGAGTGGGTTTTTAAATAAATTTATCTGTTACGAAGCTTTTTTTACAGCACTCCAGTATTTCTCCTTTGCTTTAGCTGGCCATCCTTACATGGGTGTGGGACGAAACCTGATTTATAAAAAAGAATTATTTGATCGCGCAGGTGGTTTTGTTTCACATGAGCATCTAATGTCTGGTGACGATGATCTTTTTATCAATCAAGTAGCTACCAGAGATAATACCTGTATTATTTTAAAAGAAAGCACACATATGTATTCGGCTCCAGTAAAGACTTGGTCCGCATACTATCGACAAAAAAACAGACATCTAAGTACTGGAAGATATTATCAAAATAAACACAAATTTTTATTAGGTCTCGTCTCTGCCAGTCATTTTTTTCATTATTCTTTAGGTTTTTTGCTGTTCATATTAAATTTTGGCATAATGTTTGCAGCGATCATAATTGTAATAAGAATATTAGTTATAATACTAATATGTGAGCCCATTTTGAGAAAACTGCAAGATCGGCGCCTTAAACTATGGACACCAATTTTGGATACGGCTTACGTATTGTTTTATGTGATATTCAGCATATCATTAATTAAAGGAAAAATAAAACAATGGACGTAAAGGAACCAAAAACGACGAACCTTTCTCAAAGAGGACAAGAGGACTATGATTATGTTCTCAAAGCAATTGACGGAGATCAAAAAGCATATGCTGTATTGATGAATCGTTACCGCAATTCAATTTTCCACATGATGCTTAAGATGGTTAGCAACCGCGAAGATGCGGATGATTTAACAATTGAAGCTTTCGGGAAAGCATTTCATAAATTACACAGTTACGCACCGAACTACGCTTTTAGTACGTGGTTATTTAAAATTGCGATTAACAATTGTATTGATCATATCCGTAAAAAGCGTATTAAGCTTTTATCTATCGATGATCCTATCGAACACAATAGTGATAACGACTACTCTAATAATATTCGATCTACCGCACTTAATCCAGAGCAATCTCTAGTACGAGAGCAACGGGTATACTTGATGCGAACGGTATTAACCAAGCTAAGTGATAAATACCGTCAGATGATTGAGCTACGTTATTTTGAAGAATTGAGTTATGACGAGATTGCTGTAAAACTAGATATTCCTTTAGGAACGGTTAAAGCACAGTTGTTCCGTGCAAAAGAAATTCTACACAACATTCTACTTTCTCCTGGTGCTCAAGCCTATTTGGAAGTAAACGTTAATAGAACAAAGCGAGCAATCAAAGCTAAAAAAATAAAGAAAGTAAAGAAAGCCGTAGCAATGGCTTCATAGGCAGCCCACATACCCACTGTGTAACACCAGAAAAAATAAAACTGAAAACACCCTAAGCAGCTTCCGAAAGGAGGCTGCTTTTTTTACAGAAAGCTCTATCCCATCTGTTGTTGCATCATTTCTCCATAAGTAGGATATCCCACATTTACTGGCGAAGCTATTGCGAAAAGTTCCATCCCCTCTTCTGATTTTAATTTCAGTTGTTCTGCATTTTCAATAATAATAAAATCGTCAAGAACTACGACTTGGTCATCAAAACTACCAGTTCCGTTTAATACATAGATGGAATAAATCTCATCAGGTCGTAAAGCAATCGTCTGTTCTTTTTGTCCATCTTTTAATTCCCAACGCGCAATGGTCACTCCAGGTGTATCCATCCGTAGTGGTGCTTCGGGTGAACCAGTGTAAGTAGTAACTTGTAACCCTTCTCGATCCTTTTTTGGAAAATCCGCTGCAGGATAATCGTCATAAGTCGCCTCCTGTTGCATAGTTTTATTGATGTTTGGATCCATCCAGATTTGAAACATCACCGCATCTTGCGCCATAAATTCTGCATGACTAATCCCTTTACCTGCTCGAATAATTTGGACATCCCCTTTTTCAAGATCTCGCCAGCCGTTGAGTTTGGTATCAAAATGTCTAATTTTTCCATTCAGTACAAAAGACATAATTTCAAATCCTTGATGAGGATGCAATCCGATCGTACTATCTACTTTTGCTTCCGCATAAGCCCAATAAAACAGCGTAGAATAAGGCTTAGTTGGACCTCCTTCCCGAGGAAAACCAATCGGCTTATTCTCAATAATTTGACCGTTATTAAACTGGCCATAGGCTTGTTCTTTTTTAGGAATAATGGTAAGTCCCATGCTTTTTTTTATTTTTTTGAGTGTGCGACAAATTAGGGGAGGTAGTATATTTTTTTGCTAGTTGGCCTGTTAGCTATTGGCTGGTTGGCTTCCCTCAAACGTGAAAATACGTTAGAAGTGCGCCAACTGGCCAACCAGCCAACTGGCTAACAAGCAAATACCCCAAATTTGTCACACACTCACTTTTTTTTTAATTGGATGCATTAACTAATTTGTAACACTCGTTTATCGAATTAGGTTTAAAATGGTTAATTCTACAGCCGTGAGTACCTTAATATCTTCTCTTTCTAAATCTCCTTAAAAATCGTTGGTCACCCCAGCAAAAAGGCTTACTTTTGAATCATTTTCTCAGGAACTTTTTTAAGTTTCACTGCGTAAAGACTAAGAACATTTATTTTTTAAAAGGATCCAAGGAATATTACTTGTACAATATGCTTTAGACCCGTAATAGTTTTCAAGAATGATCAATATCACTTTACCCGACGGCTCTGTCCGTTCTTATGAATCCGGCGCCACTTCTATGGACGTCGCAAAATCTATCAGTGAAGGCCTAGCCCGTAATGTACTTTCTGCCCGTGTTAACGGCGAAGTCTGGGATGCCAACCGACCTATTGACCACGATGCAAAAGTGGAATTATTAACTTGGCGAGATCAGGATGGTAAAAAAACCTTCTGGCACTCTTCAGCACACTTAATGGCAGAAACACTCGAAGCTGTCTATCCTGGTATTAAGTTTGGAACAGGTCCCGCTATCGATAATGGATTCTATTATGATATAGATCCGGGAGAGCATAAAATCTCT
Source organism: Saprospiraceae bacterium (assembly GCA_023300665.1). Taxonomy (GTDB): domain Bacteria; phylum Bacteroidota; class Bacteroidia; order Chitinophagales; family Saprospiraceae; genus JALZUU01. The sequence goes on from JALZUU010000475.1 coordinate 14,629, forward strand.
TCAGATGATTTTCCAAAAATTGAAAAAAAGTTTTTAGAACTAGCACGAGAGAAGTCGGCTTTTGTTCGCAAACCTATTTCAAAAGCAGATGCCTTAAAATATTTTTCTGAGAAAGGAGATGAATATAAAATTGAATTGATCGAAAAGCGAGGCGAAGACGAAGCCTTGACTTTATATGAGCATGGAAACTTTGTAGATCTTTGTCGTGGACCACATATCGAACATACGGGGACCATCAAAGCAGTAAAGCTTACCAATGTAGCAGGTGCTTTTTGGCAAGGTGATGATAGTCGTCAGCAGATGACACGGATTTATGGAATCACTTTTCCAAAACAAAAAGAACTAAAAGAATATCTTCATTTATTAGAAGAAGCAAAAAAGCGTGACCACAGAAAATTGGGTGCTGAATTAGAACTGTTTATGTTTTCTGAAAAAGTAGGAGCTGGATTACCAATTTGGTTGCCAAAAGGAACTGCGTTGCGTACACGCTTAGAAGACTTTCTAAAAAAAGAACAGATCAAACGAGGCTATCAACCAGTGATCACACCTCATATTGCCAAGAAAGATTTATACGTGACTTCTGGTCATTATGAAAAATACGGAGAAGATAGTTTTCAGCCAATTCATACTCCGAAGGATGGAGAAGAGTTTCTACTCAAACCAATGAACTGTCCGCATCACTGTGAAGTGTTCGGTCATCGCCCACATTCTTATAAAGAACTTCCTATCCGAATTGCAGAATTTGGTACGGTCTATCGATATGAGCAAAGTGGTGAGTTACATGGGCTAACACGTGTTCGTGGATTTACGCAAGATGATGCGCATATTTTTTGCACACCGGATCAATTGAAAGAAGAGTTTTTGAATGTATTAGATTTGACGATGCACGTAATTAAGAAATTAGGCTTCGAAGATTTTACGGCACAGATCTCGCTTCGTGATCCAGAAAACAAAGAAAAATATATTGGTTCAGACGAAAATTGGGAAAAGGCAGAACAAGCTATTATTGATGCGACAAAAGAGGTTGGTCTAGAAACAGTTACCGAGCTTGGTGAAGCTGCTTTTTATGGACCTAAGTTGGACTTTATGGTCAAAGATGCGTTGAAGCGAAGTTGGCAATTGGGTACCATTCAAGTGGATTATAATTTACCAGAAAGATTCGAACTTGAATACATCGGTGCGGACAATCAACCACATCGTCCTGTCATGATTCACCGTGCTCCATTTGGTAGTATGGAACGATTTATTGGTGTATTGATTGAGCATTGTGCAGGTAAATTTCCATTATGGTTGATGCCAGAACAATTTGCAATACTTCCGATTAGTGATCGTTTTAATCCTTATTGTGAAAAAGTATTGGCAGAACTGGCCGCTAAAGATGTTCGAGGTTATATTGACGATCGTAGTGAAACGATTGGTAAAAAAATCCGAGACACAGAATTAAAGAAGATTCCTTTTATGTTGATCGTAGGAGAAAAAGAAGCGGAAGATGGAAAAGTAGCACTGCGCGTACAAGGTGACGGAGATAAAGGAAGTATGAGTGTGGATGAATTTGCTGCCTATATTGAAGAACGATTATAAGGAACGTGATTCTTAAACAGCTTCATTAAATAAGATTTTTCAAAGTGGTCTAGATCAAATAAAATGATTTAGGCCACTTCTTTTTTAAAAAGCAATTATAATTATAAATAAAACATATATAAAAATTAAATAAATTGGGAACAATTATTGCCTTAAATTCGTTAATAAGTCTGTAATGTGGAGCGAAAAGGCCTTTTTATTGTCCGTTTCATGTTAAATTCAGTTAAACTTTTCGAGCATACTTGAATAACTGTATATAAATTCCTACTTTACTTGGGATATCGAATAACGAAGAAATTGACGAATAGATGAAGCAAACTTTACTTTTAATTGTACTATCCTTTTTTCTAAGTGCTAGCCTATCGGCTCAGTCATCTATCCGTACTGCTACGGCAAGCATTACTACGCAGCAGCCTACTAAGAAAATTAAAATTTTCCCCAATCCAACGGCGGATTTTATTGGATTAAGCTCGGATGAGGGTGTTGGAACAATTCGTATTTTGAATTTGATCGGAAAAGAGATTCGACAATTTAAAGTTATAGAAGGTCAACGTTACAATGTAGCAGACTTGGAAAATGGTATGTATCTCATTCAGCTAGTAAGCGATGAGAATAAGATAATTACGACACGGCGATTGCGAAAGCTCTAAGCTGATTTTAAATACTGTAAATAAAAACGCAGCAAGAAACTCTGATTTCTTGCTGCGTTTTTATTTCGAGCAGTTCATAAATTTTCTTTAGTTCCTATTTACTTAGTCGTGCGTTCCCTTCGGTCTCTTAACTCCTGCGCAAATATGGAAGGAAAATTTAACGCTGCTCTCAACGGGGTGTTTTGGAAGAAACTGTTTTTGAGTATTATAGTAAATCATTGAGTGTCACTTCTGCTTCAACTATTTCATTAGCATAAGCATTTTTTTGTACTCCGTGATTTGTAATTAAAGTAAGAAAAACTTGTTTTTGAGTATTGGTATAATCTAAAAAACGTTGTCGCTTCTCTAGTAGTTTTTGATAATAATCTTTCTGTATACTGAAGACTGTGCTATGAAATTTGATTTCGCAGAGATTGATTGCATCATCCTTTCGGTCAATGATCAGATCTATTTGAAATCCAATATTTTCTTTATCATCTATAACTCTCAGTGCTGAAACTTCTGTGTAGACGGCACTAATTCCAAGACTTGATTTTATTTTTTTAACATGTTTTAAACATAGGGTCTCAAAAGCAAATCCTGACCAAATTTTATAAGATTGAGATTGTGATAGTTGCTGCCAAATTCCTGGCGTATACTTTAAATTAGGTTTTATAAAACGATGATAAAAAATAGAGTACTCATCTGATACTCGGTACAGTAATCCTTTCTTTTTTCTTCCATGGGTATTATGTTCCATAATGAAATCTGATAAAAGCAGTTCCTCTATCGCTCTCTGAAAACTTCCTGTATTAGTTGTTTTGAGCTCTTTTAAAATTTGTTGTCTAGTAATACCTCCATGATGCTTTGCTAACACTGCAATTATGGCTTGGTGCAATTCCGCATTGCTAAATAAAGCTTGGTAAAGATTATTGTATTCATTGCGCAATAATCCATTAGGCATAAAGCATAGTCTTTCAATTGCGCTAGCAAAGGTCTCTCCTTTTTTTATTCCATCTAGATAAAAAGGAATCCCTCCCAACGCCATATAAGTTTTGGTCAATTCTTGTGATGTCATCCGCAACCCTTTAGAAATTAAAAATTCATTAGTTTCAGAAAGAGTAAAAGGATGTAGGTGGATTTTTTCAGTCACTCGATTATGTAAACCACCTGGATCATTAATTATTTTTTTTGTGATCCAAGAAGTAGCTGAACCACAGATTACCAAAATAAAGTGGGATTCTTTTGATAAATAATCATTCCAAAAATGTGCTAGTAACTGAATAAATCCAGAGCGAGCCGTATAAGTCCACGGCAATTCATCAATAAAAATGATTTGTTTTTTGTTGGTGGGTAGATTTTTTAGAAATGCTTTTAATTGTAAAAAAGCCATTTGCCAATTCTTAGGCGTCTTCGGATCATAAGAACCATCATACTCAGATAGTTTGATAGCAAAATTCGTTAGTTGAACTGAGGTATTCCCTTTTTGAATACCGGTCATACTAAAGCAATAGTATTCTCTTAATAGCGTATCTATCAAAAAAGTTTTTCCAACTCTTCGCCGGCCAGTTACTGCTAGAAATTCAGATTTATTAGAATTTAATAATGCCTTAATACGCTTAATCTCTTCTTTTCTTCCTATCATTTTAAGCTCTAATTTCAGATTTATTAGTAAAGATAATACCAAATATAGAGCTATATTTGGTATTATCTATGTTTTTTAGATAGATAATACCAAATATAAAAGTTTACAAAGGCAAGTTTAGGGCGTTTTTACCATCTCGACATGCTCAATTCCGTCTTCTATGTAAAGGTCGCTTGCATTTACAAAACCAAAACTTTTATAAAACTCATTTAGATAGGTCTGGGCGCCAATTCGGATCGGCTCTCCAGGAAAACATCTTTCCATTTCTGCCAATGATCTTCGCATCAATTCTTTTCCAAGTCCCGTTCCTCGGTGTGCTGGACTGGTACAAATTCTTCCTAGAGAAGCTTCCTTAAAAGTTATTCCGGATGGAAAAAAACGAGCACAAGCGATTACCTTTTCTTCTATTTCGCAAAAAATATGTTGACAATTTTTATCGTCTTTGCCATCCATATCTTGAAAAATGCAGGTTTGCTCAACTACAAAAACTTCGGTTCTCAATTGTAGAATACCATATAGCTCTTGATTCGTTAATTCATCAAAAGTTTTTAAGTGCCAGGTTTGGTTATTAGTGCTCATACGAATTTTTTAGCTTAAATATTTTCCAACAATTGGCATTCTTCTTCCCATTCCGAAAGCTTTTGAAGATATTCTCAAGACCGGAGCGGTTTGGTATCTTTTAAACTCATTGATATTTACGAGCCTTAAAATTCGACGAACTAATTTTTCGTCAAATCCCATTTTAATAATGGCTTTGGGACCTTTTCTTTTTTCAATATATTGAAATAATACTTCGTCCAAAATATCATAATCAGGCAAACTATCCGAGTCCTTTTGATTAGGACGTAACTCAGCACTTGGTGGTTTAGTGATGGTGTTTTCAGGAATCACCTCCCCATCTTTATTCATATAATGAGCCAGTTCAAAAACCTCCGTTTTATACACATCTCCGATTACAGAGAGGCCACCACACATGTCTCCGTAGAGTGTTCCATAACCAACAGCAGCTTCACTTTTATTGGAAGTATTTAATACGATATGTCCGAATTTATTAGAAAGTGCCATCAGTAACATCCCTCTAGAACGAGCTTGTAAATTTTCTTCTGCAATATTAAATGGTAAGCCTTTAAATTGTGGTTTTAATGTTTTTAAATAACTATCGTAGACTTTTTTAATATTGATAATATCATATTCAATCCCCATGTTTTCTGCCAATTCTTTTGCATCATTGACACTATGGTCGGAAGAATATTGCGAAGGCATTAAGACGACTCGTACGTTTTCTTTACCCAAAGCACGAACAGCAATAACAGCTGTTACAGCGGAATCGATTCCGCCTGATAATCCTAAAATCGCTTTTTTAAATCCTAATTTTCCAAAATAATCTTTGACCCCTAAGACCAAAGCATCGTGAATCAACGCCATCTTATCTTTTCGTTGTGTACGACTTTTTTTGTTCTTCATGACTGCTTCTAATTCGTAAGTCCGAACCGCTTCTTCGAAGTAAGGAAGTTCATCGTGTACCTTACCATTAGCAGACATAACAATAGAACCACCATCAAAAATTAATTCGGTTTGTGCTCCAGCATGATTTACATAAAACATCGGAATACCATATCGCTTGACATTGGCGCGTACGACTTTGGTTCGACTTTTTGCTTGTGTAAAACTAAAAGGGGAAGCAGAAAGATTTAAAATGAAATCAGGTTTTTGCGGCATCATTTCGTCCATTGGACAGATGGTATAAAGTGGGTTTTTATTGCCAATATTCCAGATGTCTTCACAGACGGTTAGTGCGATTCGTTTACCTTTATATTTTATAATCTTAAACTCATTGCCTGGTTCAAAATAACGATATTCATCAAAGACATCGTAAGTTGGTAGTAAGGCCTTATGAGCGATATGTTTTATTTTTCCATCGGCCAAAAAGTAGGCAGCATTAAATAAATCTTTTCCTTCTATTACTGGGTTTCGGGCAGGCGATCCAACCACAATAGCAATTTTTTTAGCCGCTTTCGCTAACCGTTTAATCGCTTTTTCTGCCTGACGAATAAAATCATCAAACTCTAAAAAGTCTCGAGGTGGATAACCACAAGTCGCCAATTCACTAAAACAAATAATATCAGCACCGTCTTTCTTTGCTGTCTTAACGGCTTCCAGCATCTTATCCACGTTACCGGTAAAATCTCCAATCAAAAAATTAAGTTGAGCAATAGTTATTTTCATGTGTATTGAATTGTTGAGTAAGGCACTAGTAATATGGTTTATTAATATTATTACGTAAGTTCAAAAGATGCTTACAAAAATACGAGGACTCGCGCAGTTATGTTCTTTAAATTTGAGGTTATTTTAATAAATATTTTTTCTGATCAAATAAAAGAGTTATTTCAAAATAAAGCATCATACTACCATAAACTAGATAGCTAAGACCATAGAGCTACCAATCTTATCAATAAAGAAAAGTTTTAATACAGAAAAACCTTAAAATTGCTTATTTTCGACCCAAAATAATATATACGATAATATACACGCCATGACGTACGATAATTTTACTATAAAGTCTCAAGATTCTATCCTTAAAGCTCAGCAACTTGCAGGCAGTTACGACCAACAATCGGTAGATACGGTACACCTGATTAAGGGGATTATATTGACGGATGAAAATGTTCCTAACTTTTTATTAAAAAGAATGGAAGTTAATCTCGCAATGTTAGATGAGCAGTTGGATACGGAAATAAAAAAATATCCAAAAGTACAAGGAACAGATAAGCAATATCTCACTGATAATGCGAACAAGGCAATGAGCCGAGCCAAGAAAATGCTTAAAGAATTTGGGGATGAGTTTATTTCGGTTGAACTAATATTATTGGCAGTCATTCAAGGAAAAGAAAAAGGAGGTGAGATTCTTCGTAAACTTGGTGCATCTGATAAAGGGATGCGTGCGGCTATTGAAGAGTTGCGTAAAGGTCGTAAAGTCGAAAGTCAGCATTCTGAAACACAGTATAATGCGTTAGAGAAATTTGCGATCAATCTTAATAAACGCGCTGAATCTGGAGAGTTAGATCCGATTATTGGTCGAGATGAAGAAATTCGTCGGGTACTTCACATCTTAAGTCGTCGTAGAAAAAATAATCCTTTATTAATTGGTGAGCCCGGTGTTGGTAAAACAGCGATTGTTGAAGGTATTGCCTGGAGAATTGTAAAACAGGATGTTCCTGAAAATCTACAATCTAAGCAGATTTATACTTTAGATATTTCTGCGATGATTGCGGGCGCAAAATTCAAAGGAGAATTTGAAGAACGATTAAAAGGAATTATCAAGGAGGTAGAAAATTCTAACGGAGAGATCGTATTATTTATTGATGAAATCCATACGTTGATTGGTGCTGGTGGTGGACAAGGTGGTGTGGATGCAGCTAATATTCTTAAACCAGTATTAGCGAGAGGAACTCTGCGTACTGTTGGTGCAACTACACTAGATGAGTACCAAAAATACTTTGAAAAAGACAAAGCATTGGTTCGACGTTTCCAAACGGTATTAATTGAAGAGCCTACTGTAGAAGATACTATTTCTATCTTACGTGGACTACAAGAACGTTATGAAGTTTATCATAAAATTGATATCCTAGATGAAGCATTAATCGCTGCGGCAGAATTATCACATCGTTATATTGCAGATCGTTCTTTACCGGATAAAGCGATTGATTTGATTGATGAAGCGGCTGCTAAATTACGGATGGAGTTGGATTCAGTTCCTGACGAAATAGATGAGCAAGAGCGTAAATTCCGTCAACTAGAAATTGAGCGAGAAGCGATAAAGCGAGAAGGTGATAAGAAAAAATTGGACAAAATCAACGAACAAATTGCTAACGCACGAGAATCTTTAGAATCTATCACTGCTCGTTGGAAAAACGAAAAAGAAGTTGTTGATACTATTCAAGCAATTAAGAAAACAATTGAAACTCTAGAACACGATGCTGAAAAAGCAGAGCGTGAATCTGACTTTGAAGAAGTAGCGAAGATCCGTTATGGTAAGATCAAAGAGAAGGAAATGATGCTAAAAATAGCAGAAGAAAAATTGAGTAAGTTACCTGAAGAAAATCGCTTTACCAACGAAGAGGTTACGGCAAATGATATTGCGGAAGTGGTGGCTCGTTCTACTGGAATCCCTGTTTCAAAAATGGTGCAGAGCGAAAAAGATAAACTACTTAAGCTAGAAGAAGAAATTGGAAAGCGACTGATCGGACAACACGAAGCGGTTCGAGCTGTATCAGATGCCGTTCGTCGTAGTCGAGCAGGATTGCAAGATGCCAATCGTCCGATCGGATCTTTTATTTTTGTAGGACCAACTGGAGTTGGAAAAACAGAACTTGCCAAAGCATTAGCAGAAGTACTCTTTGACGATGAACGAGCAATTACACGAATTGATATGAGTGAATTTCAAGAGCGTCATTCTGTTTCCCGACTGGTAGGTGCGCCTCCGGGCTACGTAGGATACGATGAAGGTGGACAGCTTACACAAGCGGTACGACAAAAACCTTATTCAATTATCTTATTAGATGAAATTGAAAAAGCACATCCAGATACTTTTAATATACTATTACAAGTATTAGATGATGGTCGTTTGACCGATAACAAAGGTCGGGTAGCGAATTTTAAAAATACGATTATCATTATGACTTCTAATATGGGAGCAGAGGTGATTCTCGAAAATTTTGAAGACCTTGATGCATTAGGAGATAGTCACCGCGAGGATATTATTGATACGACGAAAAATGAAGTTTTTGAAGCGTTGAAAGAAAATTTACGTCCTGAATTTTTAAATAGAATTGATGAGCAAATCATGTTCTTGCCATTATCTCGAAATGAAATCAAGAAGATTTTAAAAATCTTATTACGGAAAACAGAGAAGATGGTTAAGCAGCAGGGGATGAATTTGGTATTGACAGATCCAGCACAGGATTTATTGGCTGAGATGGGATATGATCCTCAGTTTGGAGCGCGTCCACTCAAGCGAGTATTGCAGCGAGAAGTAACCAATCAACTCTCAAAATATTTACTTAGTGGTGAGTTTTCTGCGGGAGATACCATTTATGTAAATGCAGATAAGGATAAATTGTCTTTTGATAAAACAGAAAAAAAGGGTACTTCAAACCCAGCACCTAAGGCAACCAAAAAGCCAAAGGCTGTAGAAAAGAAAACCCGTGAAAAGGATTTAGAAGAATTAAAGAAAGCGACAAAGGATGTGGAAAAGGCGGCTAAAGAGATTAAGAAAAAAGACGGAGAATAAATAATGTATATGCTACTTAAGAAAAATATTTTTTTTGTTATTCTAATCTTTCTATTGACAGGTTGTATTAGTAATAAAAAACACCTTTTGGCGCTAGAAACACAGGCTAAAAAATCAGCTGCGATCCTAGAACAAGAAACATCTTTGCGAGATAGCAAAATCAGACGAGCTGAAGAATCTATCACCAATCTTAATTTGGAATTGGCGGAAGCCAAAGGGGAGAATAATATATTGCTGATGTTGCGTGGTGAGTTAGAAGAACGGATCGCTCAATTAGAAGGAACGATTGAAAATGTTAGTTCTCGATCTAGTTCTACTCAACAAAATTTAAATCAAAATTTACAACAGAAAGACTCAGAAATTAGCGCATTAAAAGGCTTGATCGCTAAAGTTAATACAACCTTGGATCGACATACAAAATTGGTTGGAGCCTTGGCAGGTGATCTTCGACAAGAAATAGGGCGGATTTTACAGGCGCAATATTTTATTGAAACAGGATTAGAAGAAGTAAGATTAATTTTATTAGATGATCTAATCTTTAAACCCAAAAGTCTGGTCAAGACCAATGATCTGACTTTACCAGTATTAGAAAAATTAAGTGAAGTTTTAAGTCGATATCCAACGATGAATCTCATAGTAGTGGGACATACAGATAATGCACCACCCGTTCGCAAATCAAACGTAGATAATTGGAATGTTAGTGCGCAACAAGCTGCTACGGTTGTTCGTTTGTTGACGGAAGATTATGACATGAGCCCTTCTCAGGTAATGTTGGGTGCTCAAGGAGAATTTAAACCTCGCTCTTCTAATGAAACCGATTCAGGAAAAAGAGAAAATCGTCGAGTAGAATTTATTATGGCTCCTCAGGCAAAAGACCTAGTACGATCTATTCGTGAAGTAATTGAATAAACCAATGACTGTAAACCTTTCTTTACAAATTATTCCTATCAATACAAAAGATGCTTATCCTATCATTGATGCGGCAATTCACGTTGTGCAAGCATCAGGGATAAAATATGAAGTACAACCTTTTGCGACCTTACTAGAAGGCCCACTCGACGAAGTGATGAAAGTTGCGATGCGAGCCAAAGACGCAGCATTGGAAGCTGGAGGAGAAGAACTCGTAGTCAATATTCAACTTCATTTAAAGAAAAATAAAGACGTACATTTCGAAGATAAGACAGAAAAATTTAGTTGAAAATCTATCCAGAAAAATTTGTGCGAATAGCAGCTTTTTAATTTAGTTTTTAAATTGAATTTCAGCTACTAATTCCATAATTTCTTAAAAAAGAGGGGCTGTAGGCGACGCGCTACAACCCCAATTTACGGAAATCCACCTCCGAATCATTTAGACCAAAGTACGGCACTTCCGCCCTTCTAGAATATGATGGTAGGGGCAAATTGCAATTCGCTCCTACTCATCGTATTGTTGTAAATTTAATTCTTTGATGATGCTGATTAATTTTTCTGCGTAGCGTTTGTCGGTAGCATATCCAGCCTTGTATAGTCCCTTTGCCCATCCTTGGTAATCAGTAATTTCTAGTTTAAACAAATGTCGATAACGCTTATTACTAACCAGCATTTTGCTATGTGACCGATAGCTTGCCCAAGCACTTTTGTAGGTTCTAAAAAAATCTTTGTGACTATCATCTGTAAAATTGCTGCAATGTCCTTTTTTACATTTTTTAGAAAAGCACTTCATTCCAAAATGGTTATTGTTTTTAACAGATAGACGACTTTCACCCGCGTTGGTTTCGATCAATCCTTGTGCTAGTTTGATACTAGCAGGAATTCCATATTTTTTCATTTCGACTTGTGCTACATTGGCAAAACGATCAACATATGCGTGTTGTTTTTTTAGCTTTTTCAATGCTGCTTTTGTTCGAGTGGGAACCGCTTTTGGAGCAGACTCATGGTAAGTCATATTGCTATAAGTATTAGCTAAATTATCCTGATATCCCATCTGAGTCGTTGTTACTACTTCCTTTTTTTCGGTGAGGGCACCAGTTAGATGAGATGCCAATTGACTAGGTTTTAATTTGCTAAACCAAGAACCTTTCTCCTCCGAAGATTCCATATTTGTTTTAGTTGTAATTGAATCTTGATTGCTTAAATTAAATTGAAGATTCAGGTTTTTTTGTTGTAATAATAAAATGAACATGCCTATAAAAATGATCTTAAAGGAGTGCTGGCTGATCCATTGTTTGGTAAGAATTAATTTCATGATGATCCGATGTTTTAAAGGTCTGACGAAAAATGTTGTTTTACTCATAATAATTTAGGGCTTCTATAATTATATGCCCTGATAATGCGCGCACCACAAACATAAAACAAAAAATGTTATAATTCAAGAAAATTTGAAACTTTTTGTTTCAATAGGGTAAGTCTGTTGATTTTTATACTAAAAAAAGGCGTTGTTTATTAGAAGAGCAGTTAATTAATGTTAAATATTGATATTCTTAATATTTAAATGTTTAAACTGAAACCTTCTGTATTCTAAAAGGTATAAACGAAGAAGGCATCTTGTTTGATGAGGTGCTGTCCATCCCAACTGATGTAAGAAATATCTTAGGATAGACCTTAACATCCCACTAACCGACCCTGCTGAATGCGCATTATTTGTCGCCATTCGGTAACAACTATTTTTTAAAAAATTGATGTTACAGCATATTCTATGCTTTCTTGGAAGCATTAGGATTCTGTTACTATAAAACAAATGGAAACAATCCGTATTGCCAATGGCATACGAGTTATACTCCATACGATATTATTTTAATTTGATAAGTATATCAGGGAAGTGATCGGAAATCTGATCACTTCCACTTTTCAAAATAAAGCAGAGTGAAAAATTCAATTTGATCTTTGCTAAAGATGCTGTTCTGGGACTAATTTATTGAAATCAGTTCCTTGGAATTTGCCTCTTCCCCGCCGGGAAGAGGCTTTTTTTATTTTCTTTTTTTTTAATGAAAATCATTAAATTTACACAACCTAACTTAGTGTGAAGATGTTCTGATACTGTAAAAAAATAATTTTTAATCGATCAACCCCAAGTAATCTATGGCTACCGAACGCCCTAAAGTTTTATTAACTCGTGAACTGCCAGAAGCCGCAATCGAAAAATTAGAAAAAGAAGTTGACCTAGAAATTTTTCCTTACGACCGAGTGATGACACCAGATGAATTGAAAGATGGAGTGAAGGATAAAGACGGCCTGCTTTGCTTATTAACGGATACCATTTCTCCGGCTTTAATGGATGCGGCTCCTAACTTAAGAGTAGTCAGTAATTATGCGGTAGGATATAATAATATTGATATTGACGCAGCTACAACCCGTAATATTATCGTTACGCATACGCCAGATGTACTCACTGAAACAACTGCTGATATGACTTTCGGTTTGATGATGATGACTGCTAGAAAGGTACTAGAAGCAGGAAATTTATTGCGTAGTGGAAAATGGAAAGGATGGAGTCCGATGCAGTTTATGGGAACAGATATTCATGGCAGCACCTTGGGGATTATTGGTATGGGACGGATCGGTAAGGCACTAGCTAGACGTGGAAAAGGTTTTGATATGGACGTAATCTATTGGAATCGTAATCGCTTAACAGTTCGTGAAGAAAAAAAACTTGGACTTCGTTATGTGAAATTTAATGAAGTGCTTCGTCAAGCAGATTTTCTCTCTATACATGTTGCATATAATCAAGATACACACCATTTGGTCGACGAAGCGGCACTTCAAAAAATGAAACAATCCGCTTTTTTTATCAACACGAGTAGAGGAGGAACCGTCGACGAAGAAGCATTAATAGATGCATTGGAAAATAACAAAATTGCCGGTGCAGGACTAGATGTTTTTGATAATGAACCCAATATTAATCCTCGTTTTTTGAACCTAAAAAATACAGTCATCCTTCCTCATATTGCAAGTGCATCTCTAGCAACTAGAGAAAAAATGGCAATGGTAGCAGTTAGTAATCTTTTATCAATTTTAACAGGTAAAAA
>JALZUU010000476.1 GCA_023300665.1 Saprospiraceae bacterium
ACTTTAATGTTGATTTAAAAAGTCAGAATGAATATTTTTTTATCATTCCTTATCTTGCGAAAAACTGAAAAAAGTTAAATAGGATAGTAGAAAAAAAGCAGCAAATATCACGATGCTTCCACTGGCATGAAAAGATTGCGGTTCAATAATTATTTGAAAAAGATCTCGTATTAGATCGAATGGTTGTGTAATAATATCCCAAGAATTCCAACGCAAAAAACGACCTATATAAACACCAATTCCACTCAGGATTATACAGATAGTTATAATCATCCAACCAGCTAACTTAGACCATGTTTTTGCAATGAAACGATGGACTTCATAAAGAGAAATTATTCCCAATAATAAACCTGTCCAAGCAAAGGAAATCAACAACATTAAATCATACCAAAAAGGGATGGGGGTACGCAGCCGCAAATGCACAAGATCCGTAAGGATGTAGGGTGCATTGGGTAGAAAAAGTAACCAAACGAATAGTAATCCACCCGTAAGTAGCAATGATCTATTGCGTTCGTACAAGGGGCCTATGGCTAACGATAACCAATAAGGAATCCAAGCTAGAAATAAATTCCAGATTAGAAATAAAAAAGTAGTGGTACCGCGCAGCACAAATAAATCTTTTGAAGATTGAATAGCGGCAAGATTAAAGTCCATATAATATAACCTTACTCCGATTAAGCAGAGGTTAAACAACGTGAACAAAGACAACAACATAAATTGTCGAAACTGCCGATCTTCGGAAAAGAGGATTCTTATTTTTGATAGTAAAGACATAATTTTTTATTTAGATATTAATTCCAAAAGGAAATTTAAAATGCTTTGTAATTAAGGTGTAGAAATATCCCGTATGCCATTTTTTACGCACCTTCCCACGACGCCAATTTGCTTGATGATAGGGTGGAGCAAACCGTATAAATTTGGGTAGAAATCTTAGAATGACTCGTAAAAAACCAACGAATCGTTCGATCCATTTTTTTTCAGTTGGAGAGGGTAATAATTGATATTCTCGCGCGAATTTTTCTGGTAAAAATACCGCCGCCATGGCTCGAAAAATTCGGTTGCTCCCATAAGGTGGATCTAGGATAATTTTTGATAACCGCATGTTAGTTGGATTGACTTGGAGCGTATTACTTTGGAGCATGATTTGGTAGTAATGTTCAAATGCTGTTAAGTCATCTGGGTAATGATCGGCTGGAATCCCCATGAGGGTAGCAATGATTTTAGACTCTTGAAAAAATTGCTCTTTTTCATCACGGGGTAAGGGACCATGAACCAATTCGGTGATGCGTAAACTAGTTTCTACCAGTGTGGCTAATACCCAAGTGAGTAGCTCTGGATCACGGGCACAAAATTTTTCTACTTGCCACCAACCATCTACCTTCCGACCGATATTACCACGGATCATACCATGCATCTGGAATAACCTTCGAGCAGTTTTGAGTGCCAACTCCTCCGATCCAAAATAAAACCCAGCCATGGCATTAAAAGTACGGTGCGCTCGATACAAATATTCTTCATGAAAATTGCTAAACTTTCGAACACCTTCCGCGATGGCTGGATGCGCAATCTGAAGCAATAAAGCACTGATGCCTCCTAGCAACATAGTCGGTTCTCGATATATTTTCCAGGTCATACTATCTGGACCAAAAAAACCGACTGCGCCTACCTTTGGTAGTTGTGATAGTTGTGCCTCAAAAGCTGCGGTGGCTGCTGCTGCTTCCTGTTTTTCGACTTCAGTGAGCCGTACGGAGTTAAAAGCTGATTTATTCATGTTAGAAATTTTTATTTTAATATAAAGTACTTTGAAAAACAAAGTATAAGTATAAAAAAAGAGATCAGAAATTTCTGATTTTTTAATTTTAATCGATTAAAAATTCTATCGTTTCATAGAAAACAACCAAGCGCAAAAAAACTATTTACTCTGCTTAATAATTTCCTCTAAAGCATCTAGATGATCTGTAAAAGCCTTTCTACCAATTTCGGTAACGGCGTAAGAAGTTTTTGGTTTACGTCCAATAAATTCTTTTTTTATTTTAATAAAATCATTGGTTTCCAATTTTTTTAAATGACTGGCAAGGGTACCATCTTGCAATCCCAGCATTTCTTTGAATGTTGTAAACTCAACCCACTCGTTTACCACCAGCATAGACATGATTCCTAACCGCGTCCGATGGTCAAACTCCTTTCTTATTTTTGTAAAAATATTTTTCACTACTCGTATTTATAATACATTTTCAGGCCATAGACGATATGTAAAACGCCAAAACCAAATGCCCAAAATTCTAATCCATATCCCAAAAAGAATAAAGAAATAAGCCCAAGAATAATTTCTAAAATACCCAAATATCGGATATCATTTAAAGTATATTTACTCGCATTTAGACAAGCCAAACCATAAAAAACTAAGGTGGCTGGTGCGACCATTCCAAAAAAATTATGATACAGCAAACCTAAGCAAAATATTCCACCAGCTACCAATGGAATCGCCATATTTACCAACAATCTTCTGGATGAGGCATCCCACATCTTGAGTCCTTTCTTCCGTGCTTTACGCGTCGTAAAAAAGATACCACTACCAAGTGCCAACACTAATACAATTGCAGCATCCACTAGAAAGAAAGTAAGATAATGCATTCCGCCGCGATTAATGGTTTCAGCAGTTACGTAATAAGCAGCCTTATGGCCAGAAAATGGAATAATGCCTAAATACCAATATACAGCAGCAGCCCCTAAAAGCGCAAAAATGCCAGCAGCTACGCCGGATAATCCACTCAAGGAAATAAAGCGGGAGGACTGCTCCATAAGCGTCCTTATTTCAGTTAGTGTTTCGAGATGATGTTTTTGTTGATCCATGACCATAATGACAGTTAATAAAAATTTATCTATCGTAAAGTACTTTGAAAATCAAAGTTAAAGCTAAAAATGGTAGTATGCAAGTTTTTTTTGAATTATAAAATTTTTCTAGATCAGTTTTTAATTTGAAAAGATCAACTCATCCTGATTTGATTAGAAAAGATTCGTTAGTTAGTGTTTTAAAAGAGTCATCATTGCTTGTTTTTTGTAAAAAAAATAAGTAAATCCAGCTAGTGGAATCTGTCTCCAATTTATATTGTCAAGAAGAAGAAAAAAGGTAACTTGTGCAACTTTAAATAATTATTATAGCAATTTTTTTGAAAAAATGAGAAAATCTTACGGCAATACTTGGTGGGGCAAGCAATGGCTAAATGCGTTAAACCATATTGATTTTTCTAATCGATTGCCGCGTGGTCGTACTTATGCGAATAAAGGATTAGCTCGTGATATTGAAATTGAGGGTAATAAAATTTCTGCTAATGTTCAAGGTAGTCGCCCTCGCCCTTATAAAGTCTCCTTTACCGTTCCACCTTTTTCAAATAAAGAAAAAGCAAAAATAGTAGAAGCGGTTATCGAACATCCAATGCACTTGTCTGCACTACTTAACCGACAACTACCACCAGAATTAATGGAGATTTCTGCTAAAAGCGGGGTATCTCTTTTTCCTAATTCTTGGAATGATATTGAAGGTAGTTGCTCTTGTCCCGACTGGGCAGTTCCCTGTAAACACATGGCTGCCGTCATCTACCTGATTGCTAACGAGATTGATCAAAATCCGTTTTTGGTTTTTGAATTGCATGAATTTGATTTATTCGCAGCACTTAAAAAAGCAGGTTATACGACGCAAGAACACCAAGACATTCGAATCCTTTCGCTGGCTCGATTGTGGGAGGACTTGACAGACGAAATACAACCTAGTAAACAACCCGTATTGGGTCTAGATCAAATTGATTTTTCTGTAATCCCATCTTTAAAAGAAGATTTGATGGCGATCCTTTCCGATCAACCCGTCTTCTTTCCGGCTGGTAATTTTAAAAAAATATTATCCACAAACTATGATCATTTAGCGAAAAATTTACAAAAAAATAAGATCGCTGAAACTCCTTCGACTGCACTCGATATTCAAAAAGATTCAATCGAAGATTTAGAAATTATTCTTTCTGAGAAAGGAAAATTTTTAGATGTTAGTTTTCGAGATAAGACGGATAAAGTTTTATTTAATTTTGAAAAAATAGAGGAGTTAACAAACTGGCTAGACACTTTATCTTTTCTTCGTGTTCAACAATACGCACCGGCATTGCGTGGGTTGTGGATAACTTGGGT
>JALZUU010000477.1 GCA_023300665.1 Saprospiraceae bacterium
CTTAGAAATAGACATAAAAAACTCCGTCCCGAATACTTTCGGGACGGAGTTTTTTTTATGAAGTTGTTTAATTTCTATTTAAAAAAATAGAAATTTTAAGCAGAAAAAGAAGTTCCACATCCACAACTTTCCTTAGCATTAGGATTATTAAAAGTAAATCCTCGATTGTTTAGACCTTCAAGCCAGTCAATCTCAATACCAAGTAAATAAATAGCATGTGCCTTTTCCATAAAGACCCGCATTCCATTCACTTCGTAAATATCATCGTTTTCTTTCTTTTGGTCAAAACCAAGGATATAGGAAAATCCAGAGCAACCGCCTCCCTTTACACCTACTCGCAATCCATGATCAGCAGCTACCTTTTGCTCCTCCATAATTCGACGAAGATGTTTAACTGCCCCATCTGTTAGGGTTAAAGGTTGTATCGTTGTTTTTTCTTTGGTATCGTTCATACTACAAGTTTTATTATTTTCTTTGAAGTTTAGACCAGCTTTTAGAAGCTTCTTCTACAAAAATACAGAATTTGTTGTTTAAAAGCAGCTAAAATCCAGTATTCTCGTATACTTCTATTTATTGGGTATTAACAATAGCGAATTATGAATTGTTGTCATTTCATTGTCTTTCGTTATTTTTGTCGCAAAATTTAAGAAAAACACCTATATTTTATGAATGATATTATTATGGTTCTCCTTGAAATCATTAAGATCACCGTTCCAGCGTTGATTGTTTTCTTTACCGTTCTTCATGTAATGAAACAATATCTCGCAAGTCAGCTTCAGATGAGATCAATGGAATTTAAACAAAATCAGCAATCGACCACCGTTCCACTACGTTTACAGGCGTACGAAAGGCTATCACTCTTTTGCGAAAGAATCGCCATTCCTAGCCTTATCTTAAGATTAAGACAGGAAGGAATGACCGCAGGAGATTTACGGATGTCCATGATGGTGGCCACTCAGCAAGAATTTGAACATAATATTACCCAGCAGGTTTATATTTCAGGTCAGCTTTGGCAGATTATCAAAATTGCTCGAGATGATGTGATGAACGTAGTAAATGAGGTGTACGAACAGCAAGGGGCAGATACTTCCCTTGATGCCTATGTTCAAGCACTATTTACTCAATTGCAAAGCCGAGAATTTATTCCACTAGACACCGCATTGGTAGCTATTAAAAAGGAGGCTGGTGTGCTACTCTAGACATCTTGAAAGAGAGTCTTTAAAAAACGAAAAGTTATGTCAAAAAAAAATAAACGAAATAATAGCCCTTTTGTCTTTTCAACAAATCCTGACTTTGTACCGCCTTCTTCAGAAGATGATAATCAAGGTACCCTTGATCCTAGTGAACAAGATCTTAGGGTACATATTGACCGAAAACAACGTAGAGGCAAAGAGGTAACCCTAGTCACTGGTTTTATAGGTAGTGAGGAGGATATGAAAAAATTAGGGAAAATGCTCAAATCTAAATGTGGAGTAGGGGGCGCTGTCAAAAATGGAGAAATTATGATCCAAGGCAATCATCGACCTAAGGTCATCGAATTACTAAAAAAAGAAGGTTTTAAGGTGAAAGCAGCTGGTGGATAAAAAAATCACCTATTAATTGCCACGATTTTAAGGTTATTTATTAAAAAAATAACAAAAAAGATAGATCATTTTATATGATTTATCTTTTTTTATTTCACAATTAGTGGTTTATAAATGCCATTAATTACTGATTATCAATTAATTATGATTTTTATAGGTAATTAAAAATAGTACATTTGTTGATTTTTGTCTTTGGTTTAGGTAGAAATCACCTGTATATTTGTACTGTGAGATGGATGAAGCGGTTAAAGATCACCGAAAACGACCGGTGCAAAAAGAAAATAAGATTAGCTTCAAGCTAATAAAGAATATATGTTCATGGGATTATAATTTGTTGTAGTTGTCTAGGCTAAGAGCCTAGACAACTTTACTTTTTTAAGGAGACCTCTAAACAAACCCACTTTTCATTCAAGTCCTAAAAAGAATAAAGTCTAAAAATAATTTCAATCCAAAAAGAGGCCTAGACTCCAATTATTGATTTCCGATAAAAGATATACACCCTAGAAGGCATTATTCATTCTCAACATTCCTAAAAAATACCTACCCCATAAATAAATCTTCCTCAAAATTCTCAATCACCCCTCGTTCAATAGCCAACCCAAACAACCGCTGAACCGCTTCTCGTCCCCCAGATCCCAAATCCTCCGTAAAATCATTGACATATAAGTTGATATGTTGCATCATCACTTTTTCGTCCATCTCTTGCGCGTGCGGTCGAACATAATCCAAAGTCTGCTCCGGAAACTGCCGTGCATAACGAACACTCCGCGCCAACACTCGATTCACTTTTTGCTGAATAGCTAAGTCCATATTTCGACGAATTACAATCCCGCCCAAAGGAATCGGAAGCCCCGTTTCACTTTCCCAAAATTCTCCCAGATCTCTGATTTTTACCAATCCCTTTTCTGCATAAGTAAACCGACTCTCATGGATAATCAATCCCGTCGTCTTTTTACCTTTCATTACCAACTGCTCAATTTCAGAAAACAAAACCGCCTCCTTTTGAATCGCTCCAGGATAAGCCAAACTCAATAAAAAATTAGCCGTCGTATACTTCCCCGGTATCGCAATCGTCCCCGCCTCAACTTCCGCTGTCGTCAATTCCTTTTTTGCAATCAACAATGGCCCACAATTCCGCCCCAAAGCACTTCCCGCATCCAACAAAACATAATCTCCCAACGCATAGGCATAGGCATGATAACTCAACTTGGTAATATCCAACGCTCCCTCAAATGCTCCTTGATTCAACTCTTCTACATCACCCAATACCACCGAAAATTCCAAGCCCTCTGTATCAATCTTACCATGCACCAACGCATCAAACAAAAAAGTGTCATTCGGACAAGGTGAAAACCCTAACGTTAATTTCATAATAATTTTATTTCAAATATTTAATAACATTTCAACACACTATCAACAAAAATGTTTGCCCCTCAAAAATCCCCAAATTCGCCAAACCCGCCAGAAGATCGCC
>JALZUU010000478.1 GCA_023300665.1 Saprospiraceae bacterium
GATCTTTACTTTTTTAACTGCTCTTCTAAACCTCATTTCCCATTCTAAAGAATCATATAGCTTACATTTTATGACCTTATAATCCAACTCCATTTCGTAGCAGATATCCGATTTTTCCTTTCTCAAAATCTTTAAATATTTTTTTAATTTTCTCTTAGTTTTCATAGTAATCAGTTTTTAGAATCACCATTACAATAACAAGATAACAACTCTTCGAATTTGTTAGTTTTTGGCTGATGCCCCTGGTAAAAAGATAAAGTTGACAAGAGTTGTTTCACAAACAATTGCCAACTCTACCAAAATTCCAACTACAATGCTCTTTTACAGTAATCTCCAAATTGATATTTAATTGCTCGACTTGAAAATCTGTCTAATTGATCTTTAGCCAACGCTATATTCACCTACATCAAAACCATCCTCTTGAGGTTCTGGTAGACAATCATAAAGAAAAAGACTGTGTTCCAAATAAGTCGCTACTAAAGATTTGGCTACTTGGAAATCATGGTCATTACAAACCAGTTTTGTCTCCAGGTTCTTCTCCTCAAATTTCCTGATCGCAGATAGAATCATGGCTATTCTAAATAAAATTATCCCCATCCGTTTTACCACCCTCAATCCATAGCGTCCATAACCCGTATGAATTTCACCTGACAATTTTGAAAAGTCACTCTTCAGTATTTCCCATTGTCTTTTCGTCAACTCAAATTCTGTTGGATGAGATTCTAAAAAATTAGCCATCATTAAAACTTCTTTCGATAACGCTTCCTCTACTTCAGAAGAACGCTTATACATTTCTTCCTCGGGAATATCTGGCCGGGCTACATCATCTTCAAAGACATAAAACATAAATCTGGAATACAAATCATCCTTCACAGAAGAAATCAAATCCGCGAATCGATGCAGCGGTTGATATATAACAACAGATAGTTTCAGATCATCAGCTTCTTTATCAAAATCCTGGATAGAAGAAATCGTATCATGATGAAAAGCGTTGCTCATCAGTTTCAAATATGCATTCCATCCCGGATTTAAAACTCCATTCCTCGGCTTTATCGGTGGATCAAATAAAATTCCTGAACCATCATTTTGCATTAATTGATTCACAAATATTTCAAAACCAGGATCAGTAGGCAGGAATACACTTTTATCATTTCCCTTCTCAACTTCTCTGATTCTATCATTATAAGAATCTCCCAGCGTTCCTGATGATTTCACAGCATCATTTCCATGATTCTCCGACGGATCAATCACAAAAACAAATAAATTTGGATAGGATCTATCACCATAATAAATACCACTTACACCAGGCATACAACCACTCAAAACTCCCAAAGCTCCCGTCAAATAAGCATCCCGTTTTCTCTGAGATTTATAGACACCACAACCTTTTCTTAACATTGCGGGTAATTTATCAAATACTTGATCAGGAAAAGCAGGAGGCATCTCTACAACAAATTCCTTCCCAGTTTTCACATACACAACTTCATCTTCTTTAATCGGAGCAGGCTTCCAGTTATAAGCATTCCTCATCGTTCGTTCCAGTTCATAATTATCAAAATCAAACTCCCTTTTACTTCCTTCTACCGCCACTTCCAACGGAATCCCAGCACGACAACAAAAAGCACCTAATCTATAAATATAATTATTCCGGTTTCCTTTCTCAAACACCATTTCTGCATCCGTACGTCCCACACAAGTAGCAAAAGCATTGGTATAGCCTCCTGTCAATTCTGGTGTATCTTCCAATATTGCTGGCGCTCGATGTGGAATAAGATCTGGACTTGTAGTTGGCTTTTTCTTAGCCTCAACCTCTGACTTCAGAATTTTATAAACACTACTTTCTGGATTAAAATAAACATCAGGATCATAAGACATAAAACAGAGTCGCGTAATATCCGATCCACTTTTATCAATCTCTACCATCAGATAATCTTTGTAGAAATTCATCACTTGCCAATATGCTGCTTTATGACTTTTCATCTCAGAATCTACCTCTACAATTATTTTTAAACCTCGACCACTCGGACTAATAAAACAAACCCTAGTAAACTCAATCTGCTTTATCTTCAAAATTAAACCCGGTAATTCAGCAGGATCTAATTTATCAATATCCAAAATCACGAATGGATTATAAGTCTTTAAGAAGGGCATCTTTCGACCACCTTCAAACAATCCGGAAACCGTAAATGCCACTAATTCTTTTTTCAGTTGATTAGCCTTTCCTTTATGACCACTTTGGACCAAGGCTCTAATTTTCAAAATTGATGGCCGATAATGATCACCACGGATTCCATCAACTATATCAACTAAGGTTCGTTGACCAACTTCTGTTGTAAAATTTTTAAATAGAGAAATGTTTTTCATAATATTTTAAGTTTTAGAATTATAAATTATTTGAGAAAAAAATTAGGCGACTAGCCCTTTTAAATGTTCTGTAAAAGATTCCGCTCCAACTTTGATATAGATATCTTCATCCAAGGAGACCATACAAGTATGATTCAACCGCATACCTCCCAAGGCAAAAATCTTGGCACCAGTCAGGTTTTTATAATATTTGACTGCTAGTTTAAAATTGGCCTTATGTTTTTCAGATCGTCCATTTCCTCGAACCAAAATCACCAAACCAGACTTTAAAGCATTCTCAAAACAAGCCATTACAAAAGGATCCTTTTGCAATAATTTTTTTACCGACTTACGATCGCGTTCATTCAAGTAAGGAATCTCCAGTAATAGATTTCCAGAATAACTCACCATTTTTACTTTGTCTCTCTTTAGAATAAAATTGCCGGAAACAGAAAATCGAGGAATAATTCGAGCCAAGGAATCAAACTCTCCACCAGGATCATCTTCGTAACATTCTCGGAGTCGTTCTACCAAGTATCGGTACCTTCCCGTTTTAATTTGATTTAGAATATTGTATAAAGGCAACATCCTTTTCGGATGGTCGTAATAAGTGAAAATTGTTATTATTGACATGATTAATTATTTATAGAATATTAGAAAAAATTACCTGCCGAAAGGCATGGATACAGACCAACCCTAGTTCCAACTAAGCATAGTTCGCCTAGGCCTTGATCCGTATCAAAGCGAATTAGAAACCTGCCTACCGATATCGGTAAGACAGAAAAACCATTGAAATAAAAAGTGAAAATTAGAGGATCACCTCTGAGAGAAAATTAGTCAGAATGATTGGTCTCCTCTGCAGCTGCTATGTAATGTTTGTCTAGAAATTTCTCAATATCAGACATTCGATAATAAATCTTCTTGCCCTCCTGTGAAAATCCAATCTTGTTTTCATCTCGCCATACCTGAGCAGTTCGAGAAGAGATCCCCATAAGTTTGACGAATTGATCATTATTAACAAAGTGTTCGGCGGGAGAAGTAATATTTTTTAAATGTTGCTTCATCTCTTGCAATGAGTCCTTAATGATTTCAAATTCGTTTTTAGATAAAATAACTGCGTTCATAATAGTTAAATTTTAAAGTGATATAATCTGATTAACAGAAGCAATCTAATTAAAATTTTTTGTTTTAAATAATCCCAAAAAATACGCCGCTGAAAAATTACTAACAATACAACTAAAAAGCATTAAAAACAACTCAAAGTAATTTTGAATCCGAAATTATCCCAAACTTCTCAAAAAAATTATCGAAATCCCAAAATATCCCAATCCTAAAAAACAATTCACTTACATTCATTTTTATTGTTTTGCTTTATATTGCACTTCTACCCTATTTTTTTTAGGATTACTTCAATCAGCGAATTGGGATTTTCAAGGGTCAAAGTCGAAAACCCTAACAAATTTTTACAATTTTATGACAAAACAAATAAATTTTTTTTAAGTGAAAAATATTGTTGTTAAAATCAAAATACAACTGACGATAGAATTTAATAGATCATGGTCAATACTTTTTTTAATCCTCACCTTCAAATTCTGCTATATGTTTTCTAATCACTTTACCTACAGCCTTTTGAATAGTTGTAAAACTAAAATCATTCCCTTTAGCATTCATATATCGCTCACAAATCAGTCTAGCCTCTATTGCGGGACGAGGACGAACAATAAACCTTCCCCTATTATCTCTTGATATATTATTCAAGACATGGTATTCTGCCAACGACTTCGCGGTCCCTTTCCAGATATTCCTATTTGGAGTCTTTTTCACAATCTCTTCCCGGGTCTCAATAGATTTGTCAACTAGTCTAATAAAGAGACTAGACTCACTAGGATTCTTCACCTTCTTGAGATAAGCAGACCTGTATTCTTTCAATTTTGAAATATGAACCTTATAGTTATCTGTTTCCTCTAGTTTTTTCGCCATCTTATCTAAATAATAGACATCCTGAGGCTCATTTACTACAACAGCATCATAAAGCAAATCATAGTCTTTTACTGGCAACTTATCTGAAATCAAGATACATTCCTCTGAGATTATCCTTCTCATCCATTCAAACCGTTGCTTAAAAGGTTGTATCAAACTAAAGTGCTCGTTTATCATTAACAGTTCATCAAAATCCCATAACCAATCTATGGGAGATTCCATCGCAGCAGATTGATATCTCAAAAATTTTGGAAAGTCAGTGAAAGATAATTCAAAGACAGTTTTAATCAAACAAACACAGTATTGACGGTTATCAAATTGACCATCCTCTTTCAAAAAATCCGGCGTAAAACTAGAAACTCCTCTGGTAGATACATCATATAATTTATCCTCCCCATCTCGAATATCTACGATGAAGTGAAATTTAAAATCAATCCATAAAAACTCGAAGCGCCATTCCTTACGAGTAAACATCTCTTCCCATTCCTTGCTTGGTAACATAGGTCTTTAGTTTTAACAATAACAGACCAGTCTTACAGCGCATCATTGTGC
>JALZUU010000479.1 GCA_023300665.1 Saprospiraceae bacterium
AAAATAGCAGAAGATCCACGTTATCAATGACTTGTCCGCAACCATTGTGCCTGCCTGCCAGAGGCACGAAGGCAGGCTTCATTTTTAAACAGCTTCTATGGGTTAATTTTAGCCCTTTTTGTCAAATAGGCTGTTTATAGTTGATATTTTTCCTGAAAGAAAGAGATTACTGTTTTCCAATTTGGAAATTCTGGGGAACCAAATTTCAGGAGTTGTCCTTCAAAGTTCTCTTGGCCTTTACCCGAGTCGTTATCGTCGATGAGGTAATCACCCCGATTGAGCCCTTTATGAGGAGAAATGATAAGTCGTTTGACCATTTCAAATCCAAAGTGGTCTTCAACCCATAACCGTTTTTCAGTATAACAGAGTGGATTTTGAATAGACGGGGCAGTTAGAATATACACCTCAAAAAGTGGTTGTTGGAGGAGATAATTGACCGAGGCAATCGCGTCTTTTATGGGTGCTAATTTGCGAAAGTAATCAAATTGGCTTTGCGGATATTGAATGGCTGGATTGGCTTTTATGGCGGTTTTATAGGCGGCGGTAAAATCGCAAAGGACGTCGTCCATATCTAGGTAGATTGTTTTTTTCATGGTTTTAGTTTTTTGATTTGAAATTTCTAATAAAAGAGAATCTCAAAGTTACGATTATCTCCCTACTCTATTGACCACAAATTGCTTACTTTTGAAGCTGATTGATTTTAATACTAAAAATTTACATATAATGAGCGAAGGGGATAAATTACCACGACCTATGTTGAGTTCGATTCACCTCCCGGTGGCGGTTTCTTGGCAGGAGATTCAAAAGCGGGCAAGTGCGGCGGCGGTAGGGAAAGTGATTGAGAAGTCACCAGTAAAGATTACGATCATGGATGTGGTGATCTGGGAAGAATTTGGATTGATAAAGGTACAGGTAAAAACACAAGGTTCTTATGATGGGATGATTCGATTGTCAACGCGTCCTGTTTTTAATAAAGCGAAAAATAAGTTTGAGTTTAATGATTTAAAATTGGATATGGCGGCAGAAACCTTTTTGCAAAAAGGGGCCGTTTTTTTACTTCGTGGTGTGATTGAGAGTCAGCTTGAAAAAATATTAGATCGTTCTCTGGATGATCCTATTCGAGAATTTACCGCTAAGGCAAACCAACAACTCAAATCTTTTAAACCAATGCCAAACGTGGATTTAGATGGAGAGTTGAAGGAATTTAAATTGGTGGATTTTGGGTATGATGAAAAGGGGGTGATGCTGTCGATGGCGGCGGAGGGGATGTTGGCGGTGCGGGTTTCTTGAGGGGATGTTGAATTGTTGAGTTTGCTCTAAAAAGTGTATTTCTCGCAGAGTTCGCAAAGGCGCAGAGATTCTTTAACGTGTATATCTTTTAACGTGAAGCAATTATATATTTTATGCTTGGTAAATAATGTTTAGAATTTTTGTTTTTCTACTTTTTAGAGTAGTCTCATGGTTTAATTAATAATGCCCTTTTAACGTGTATATCTTTTTATGCGGTGGGTCTCGCAGAGGCGCAGAGACCTTCTATCGTGTTTCTCTTTTAGGGTGTTTCTTTTTTATTATTTTCAATGTGGTTTTAGTTAGTTTTTAACCTCTGATTCAGATTAATCCTCATACATATCCAATTTCTTTGGATAATGCGATTTTACTTTTTGAGAAGTTACCGGTTCCAAAGGCAATTTCTTTTCCAGCTTCATTATAGATCGTTGATTCAGCTACGAAGAGATTTTTTGATTTATATCTTAAGGTTCCTACGGAGGTTATCTTTCCCTGATTGGCGGGTCTGATGATATTGGTATTAAAAGAAGTGGTCAAAACAAATACGTCTGTTACAATTGAGCTTACCGCAAAATAAGCTGCATCGTCTAATAATTTAAAATAAACTGAACCATGAATGGCGCCGAGACCGTGAAAGTATTTTTCTGAAATGGTTAGAGCGATCGTTGCTTTTTCTAAAGTAATTTCACATTCAGTGGTTTCGTAGAGGTGGGTATTTACTTTGGAATTTAGATACATACTCCGAAGCTTTTGAAAATGGTCGGTGGTCATGTTTTATACTTTTATAAGATTAAAAGGTTGATCCTACAAAGGTACAAATATTGGTTGGGTAAAATCCATTCAATAAAAAAACTCCACTTCTACTCTTCTATTTTTTTTACGACCTTCTTCATTTTCATTCGAAGTGATGGGTAATGTCTCTCCTTTACCATTCGCAATTAAACGACTTGGCGAGATATTTTTACTGATTAAATAATCTCTAACCGCGTATGCTCTTCTTTGAGATAATTTCATGTTATAGGTCGCGCTTCCTTGGCTGTCTGTAAATCCTATAATTTTTGCTTTTAAATTCGGTTTTGAGGTTAATATATCTATGACATTAGATAGTGCTTTTAAGGAAATTGGCTTTAGAATGGTATCATTAAATTCAAATAAAAGATTATTTAAAACTATTTTTTCAGGTTTTTTATCTTTTTTAGGTTTAGGAATCACTGATTCAATTTTTAGAACCAAATTGGAATCGGATTTTATTTTAACTACCTCTTTTTGTTTAATAACGGGAAAGTCTAATGAATGTCGAATGCTATAATTAAAAATTTCGTTTTCTACTAATTTTGCCTCCTCGCATAAGGTTGAATCTCCGGAAACTTTTATTATTTCTACCTCATCAAATCCATATTCGACTTTCATTTTTGATTGGTATCTTTTTTTTGTCGTTTAAATTTCTTTTTGTCAATTGGGAATACTTTGGTGAGATGATCAGGAAATAAATTCCCTAAAATTAGATATTGTTCCTTACCTGTTGCCATAAACTCTTTTTCAAAACTAAACCAATGCCCTTCAATAATATCCTTCGGAATATCTAAGGATACTAGAGAACATTTAATTTGATCCAAATCCACTTTGTTAGATAAAAATAGCTTAGTTGAAAAACCTATAGTAAATTGATTAATCCAAAATTGGTTGGGTTTTACTTTTAAAGACAATCGATATTTTTGACCTTTTTCTAAAGGACAAATTAATTTTGTTTGCGCCAACTTCCGATCATTGTCTCTACTTTGGTCAAACAAAAGGAGTTTGACATAATGTCCTGCACTTTCTTCTTTATGGTATCCAAATAGTTTAAGTGTAGTTGCTCGCCATCCTAGCGGAGTGCATTCTTCTTTGTATTTATTACAAATATTCGGCCTTTCAAAATCACCATTTGGTACAAGGTTTTGTGCCCGCAAGTTCTTGTTATAAATAAGTATGATGATAAGGAATAGAAACTTCTTCATTACTTACATAACGGTAGTTTTCGAAAAAGTAAACAATGAAGCCAACAAATCAATTTTCTGTTTTAATTAGATCTTGATACAAAGAGAAATTCTCTTCATCAAAACAAACAAAAACGATTTTCTCAAGTTCTTTTAAATCCATATTTCTAACAGTCTCTATAGCAATTTTTGCAGCATTGTCTTTTGGAAATCTATAAATTCCTGTGCTAATATTTGGGAAAGCAATGGATCTAAATTTATGTTCTTCTGCTAGGTGAAGTGAATTAAGGTAGCAGTTTTTTAGTTTTTCTTCTTCATTAGAAATACCATTATTCCATCTCGGACCTACGGTATGAATTACTTTTTTTGCTTTTAAATTACCTGCCGTAGTTATCACGACTTCACCCACTTTACATCCACCTTGACGATTACGAATCTCTCGACATTCGTTCAGTATTTCTTTCCCGCCTGCTCGGTGTATGGCTCCGTCTACTCCACCGCCTCCTAATAAAGACGTGTTGGCAGCATTGACGATTACATCAGTTTCTACCTTTGTGATATCCCCTTTTAAAATTTCAATAATTGTCTTATTCATTTTATTTACTTAGCCTTTTTCTAATGGGTAATTCTCCCGCTAGTTTCATCACCATTTCTTGATCTTTAGTAAAGCTATATTTTTTTAGATAGCACGGTTTATAATAAGACATATAATTTTCTAAGATTGGTTTATATTCATTTCCGTTTTCATCTTTAAAACCGATCATTTCACAGGTAGCATAATTGATGTAAAGTTCAAAGGCTGTTCCTGGATCAGGGGAGGTATCACAAATTCGATCTCCGGTGGTAAGACAATCAGATTCATTAAAATTATCTTTTCCAAAAAGTCGTTCTTCAAAAGTATGGTATAAACCAAAAAAATGACCAAATTCATGGGCGACAATTTTAGGATCTTTGATGTCAAATTCACTCATCACAATATTATTGTTCAGACTAGATAAAACATAAGAAAATCCACCAATCCTCGAACAACTAATACTATTATCTGTCACGGTACAAAAATCATTTTTATGATCTAAAATAAAAACAGTGAGGATATCATCCTGATCATGTGCTGCAGAAAATTTATCATATAATTCAAACCGATTTTGAGATAATTCTTCCAATTTAATAGCCGATTCTAAAACCTCAGTGCGTGTTCTTTCAAATACAAACCCAACTCCTTTAAATGCTTCATTTAGTTGGCTAAGAACCGTATCCAATTCATGTCTAACAGAATCTGTAAGGTTAAAAGACTGTTCTTTTACCAGAACAAATCGAATAGGAAAAACTTTAGTTTCAATCCTCGAATCCAACAATTGACGAAGTGAATCATCACGCATGATTTCTGTGATCACTTGTGCGTTTTCTTTAATAATCGAAGGATTACAATTCAACTGACACCAATTTTTGTCTTCGTGTACTTGGCCAATACTATTTAGCGCCGGAAAGAGAAAAAGCAGGGTTAAAATTAGTGGAAAGTATTTCATGTGCTTGCTGTATTAGATTAGGAGTCGTTTTGATATAGAGAAAGTCTTCTAGATTAGAACTAAATATTTAGTAAGAATGTTTAGTGTAATTTTGTCCACAACAAATATAACAATATATTCAACGCTTCTATAATTTAAATTTAGCTGCTACTTTTTCTTGATTTTTGAAATCGTTTTCCCAATAGACTTAGAAGGCTTGTCCATATCCTGTATGGCAAAATTGATGGCTTCTTTAATCAAGCTTTTTACTTTTTTATTTCTATAATCTTTAGGTTTTTTAACAGGAATATGTCTAATTAGTTTCCCTGTTCCGGCGAGCAAGTTCTCAGGGTCATCTAATAAGGTACCTTTGTTAAAACCAAGATTTAAATGGTTCGTATAGATGGGCAACATGACAAAGGCATCAGATAATTTCTCTGAGATAGAAAAAACTGTGGTCAAGGCATGCGTATGATAAATCAGTTCGTTCGCTTCTGGATATAATTCTAAAATATAGGATCTTAGATCGGTAAATAAGTTGATAACTTCCTCGGGTTTCAGGTCGAGTAATGCTTGAAAATCAGGATGGATGGTGCGCATTTTGTTCATAAACTTAGAATGATTTTAAGGCACAAAATAGCATAATTTTTCTCATTTCAACCATTCACTCAAAACCATCTTCTCATCCACATTATCATTTTCTAAATCAATGCGACTTAAACAAACTATTAATTCCTTATCCATCTCTGCATTACGAGTTGCAAGAACAACCTTTTGCTTTCCAAGATTTTTTAAATAATTCAAAAGAGGAATCAACTTTTTCATAGGCGTATTTTTATCCGCATAGACGACATGATAAATACGGTTCCTTTTGTTTTCGGCTACTTTAATTTTATGTCTTTCGATATACAATTTTATGTCTTTCAAATTTGAAATTTTACCTCCCAATACCAACTGATATTTTGAATTTGAAAGACCTTCTTTTGGCGTACCAAAATAATACGAAATGCCTAAACTTTTTTCTAAATTTTCTGGACAGCTAGTTGTTGTAGTGATGGGTAAATCAATATTAATATCCTGATAGTAAAAATATTCAGCTTGCTTATCGCAGCAATTTTCGTCACATTTCTTGGCGGTATAATAATCATCTTTTGCATTATATTCTTGATGTCTTAATAAAAGTTGGTTGCCATTAATAACATAGGAAAATTCTGCCATAAAACATTCTCCACCAATTCTTATTGTTTGGTTTTTAGCATCATGATATCCACCCCAACCTCCATATTCGGTATGTCTAGCTAAAATGGCGAGAGAATCATTTTCAAAATCAAGGGTCGGAAGCAACCCAATAGAAGAATCATCTCCATCCTCTATTTTTGTCAAATGCCAATGTCCTTCAAGATTAAATGGTTTTTTAGTGGTGGTTTTAATTATTCCGTACATAAAAAATAAGAATAAAAACAAACCAACTGGAAGGGTCAAGTTGATCAAGTACTTGTAGAAATTAATTTTTTTCATCTTAGTATTTTTACTTGGTAGATGATGAAAGAAAATAAATTGGTGTATGTTATTAAATTTCTATAAGAACTGGTTGAATAAATTCATCTAAATTTAATGCGTAAAATAAGAGAAGCAAGAATGCGTATCTAGATAAAATTTTTAAAGACATTCTAAATTCTTGTTCTTTGTTTTTTACCACCATTATTCGGAAAACACTATAAATGATTGATAATCCAAATCCTACGGTAAGCGTTTGATTTGCTATTTTAAGTAACTCTTTGGCATTTTCCCAACTTTGAAAATAAAATAAAAAACTTAATATTGAAATAGAAATTCCTAATCCAAAAATAGTAGCAAAAAGGATGTCTAAAAAATGGGAATTATCGGTTTTGAAAAGATACCAAGAAAACAAAGGATAAATAATGGCACCAATTGCAAAACCAATAGTAGTGAGTTGAGGTATTTTTAAAAGAATACCAGATAACCCACCAATAAGTGGCAAAAATTCAAGTAGTAAAGCTAAACTTCGATACTTTTCAAATGGCTTAATGGATTCTTCGTGGTCAAGAATTTCATTTGTCATTTTGGTTATTTTTTGAGGGTAAATGCAGAATACGAAGCCGATTAAGGTGGTTCACTAAAGGTGAGGATAAGTGTTTTGTCTAGAGAATCAATGGTTTGTTTGAAACCATTGCGCTATAATTTTAATCAACTTCTAGGTAATAAAGTTAAGGTTTTATTTTCTAAGAAAAATCTAATTTTCTCAAAATTCTTATTACCCGACAATTTTTCTGAATATCGAAAAATATGGTGAATTGCTTAAAATATAGAGGATTCCGTCTGAGTAGTAAAGGCTTCTAGAAATTTCATACCACGACTAGAATTACCTTTTTTATTTAATTTTGGGCTCCAAACAGCAATACAATAACTTCCTGGATGAAGGGCTAAGATACCTCCTCCTACCCCACTTTTACCGGGCAATCCTACTTTAAAAGCAAATTCTCCAGACTCATCATAAAATCCACAAGTCTGCATGATTGCATTGATTCTCTTTGCTTGACTGATATTAAGAATACTATTTTTTTCAGGTGATCGGAAATTATCGTTGGCTAAAAACATAAAGGTGCTGGTCAGTTGTTGACAGCTCATTTCAATTGAACACATGTGAAAGTAAAAATCCAATACTTCAGCAGGATCATTTTTTATATTGCCAAAAGATTTAATAAAATTACAAAGCGCCACATTTCGATAACCGACCGATTTTTCAGATTTAGCGATGGCGGAGGAATAGGTAACGGTGTTGTTGGAACAGATATGTTGGACAAAATCTAAGAATGCCTTTGGAGCATTTTTGGTGTGACTGATCAGCATATCGCAGATGACCATGGCTCCTGCGTTAATCAGTGGATTACGAGGAATTCCATTATCGGTTTCTAATTGAATTAGAGAATTAAATGGATTACCGGAAGGCTCCACGCCCACTCTTTCCCAAATATCATCACCTAGAATTTTATAAGCCAAACTTAAGGAAAGTACTTTAGATATACTTTGAATCGAAAATTTGGTTTTCCAATCTCCTACCCCAAATTCATCGTAATCAACTGTTTTTAAACAAATGCCAAATTTTTCAGGATCCACTTTAGATAGCTCGGGAATATAGGTAGCGATTTGTCCAAGGTTCTCTTGATTTTTAATATCAGCATAAATCTGATTGATGGCTTGTTGGTAATTCATGATACGAAGTGGTCAATTAATTTCCAGCAACTTACCATTAAAAAATGGTTTTTAGGCCATTAATTTCAAAAAAAATCTGACTTAGTGTCTTTATTAAAGCGCGTTATTTAATAGATTTTCTGCGGTGGGTTTACCAATTTTAAAATTCATACCGAGCTCTAAAGAATGGAGATTTAGACTTACTTTATGGCCTACTACAAAAGAAAGTTCTTTATAAATATTACCTGATATTTATTTAGTAAAGACTTCTTCTTGAAATAAATCTTTAATCAAATCCAAGGTT
Organism: Saprospiraceae bacterium; assembly: GCA_023300665.1. GTDB lineage: Bacteria > Bacteroidota > Bacteroidia > Chitinophagales > Saprospiraceae > JALZUU01. The sequence continues at coordinate 8,286 of JALZUU010000479.1, forward strand.
TTTAATTGAGTCAATAATTCCCCATTTGCAGGTGTACTGATATGAATCATATCAAATCCCTCTTCTGCATCATAAGCTAATTTAATTTTAAGCTGATGCTTTTTTCCAGATAATAAATAAGAACCCCAATTATCTTTCTCATCGTTGGTTCCTCTTAATTCTTCCTTTATCAATTCGAATTCTTCTTCAAGAATATCATATTCAATAATCATCGAAATCGCTGAAATGATCAACCGGAATTGTTCTTTCCAAAACCAAAACCCATATTTTTGATTTTCTTTCATTTTTTTACATCTAAAACTTACCTAATAATTTTTAATTTTATCAAAGTCAATATCAGAACCTCATTCGAATCAGAAACTCCTTGAAGAACGATTAAAGTTAATCATATTGTTTTAGAAAAGACATTAGACCAGTTTAATTCATTCTTTTTGCTTTATCCTTCCTACTAATAACGACATTTATGATAAAAACAAACATGCTTCAAAGAACATTTACCTTGGTCATTATCCTTTTTCTTCCCACCTTCCTTCTCGGGCATGGAAGCCACGGCAATGGAATCATGGCAGGTTTTACCCATCCCATTTTAGGGCTCGATCATAATGTCGCTATTTTAGGTACGGGTATTTTGGGTTATTTATTGGATCAAAAAAAGTGGTTTTTAGCACCGCTTGCTTTTATCGCTGCGATGATCGTTGGTGGTTTTATTGGGGTAGAAAAAGAAGCTACTTTTTTTGTTGAAAAAACCATTGCATTTTCGGTATTTATAATCGGTGGGATGATCGCTTTTCGTAGTAAGTTAAATTTAGGGTTAATTTTATTATTGGTTGCTATCTTTGGTGGTTTCCATGGTTTTGCACATGGTGCTGAAATGGATCCTTCGAACACTGTTTTTAAGTATATTCCTGGTTATAGTTTAGGAGCCATTTTGCTTGTCGGAATTGGCGCTCTAATTGGGAAGGTTGTTTATGGAAATGGTGAAAAACAAATCCTTTCTTATTTAGTTGGTGGGATTGTTATTGGATGTGGGGTGATGATGTTATTGGGGTGATTCTTTTGCTTCTGGCTTTTGACTACTTGCTGGGATGTTCAATCTGCGAAAAAAACTTGGTCATAAATTGATAGGAAATAAAATATGATTCTATATAATGGGGATGTTTCCTCAAGTGTGTCTGCGTGTTTTGGCTTCCTTCAGGATCGAGGTGTGGGTGGGCAGAGACACATTTAATTGAACGCTCCCGATATAAATAACAATTTAACTGTTTAAAATGACTTTACGAATTTCGGATTAGCTCCAATTAGAGAAGAGAGCACAAAAAGTAAAAAGGTTGCACCTCCTAAGAAGTACAACCTTTTCAAAATGCTATTTTCTATGAAAAAACGATTATTGCTTCATAAATCGCTTAACCGTGATTTCGTTTGAATCAGTAGTTATTTCCATAAAGTAAACACCTGTTTGTAACTGACTGATGTCTAAAGTGGTTCTTTCAACTTCTGCAAGTTCCTGAAGTACCAACTGACCCAAAGCATCATAGACGCTTAAAGTTGCCGGAGCTCCTTCATAAGTAACTTCACTGACAGCTGGATTTGGATAAATAGTTCCTGGTGCATCGTTCTTGGTATTTTCAAGATATACGATATCAGAATATTCAAAAGCACCATCAAAATCAATCTGCTTTAGTCTGTAATAATTATCTCCAGCAGTAGGATCTTTATGGATAAAAGAATATTCACTAACTGTTTGAGTAGTACCATTTCCTAAAACAAAATCAACGAAAGCAAAAGTTCGTCCATCCGTGCTATGTTCGATTTCAAAACCTTTGTTGTTTAATTCACTAGCCGTTTCCCAGTTTAGGATACTGGTAGCTTCTTGCATTCTACCTTCGAAAGTGGTTAGTTCTACTGGAAGTGCTGCTGCGATAATACAAATCTCTACTTCTGAGCCTGTATAGGTTGTTTCAAAATTAATGCTGGCATCAGAGCTATTGATAGCTGCAAATTGTCCATTTACTGTACCAGATGCATCGACAATCGTAAAGCAATTACCTACCGTAGGTGTGAATCCCCAAACTAAGTCAGCAGTTGCGCTCGAAATAGTAATAGAATTAGAAGAAGTAGAATGTATGATTTGATCGTATTCAGTAGTTGCAGCAGTACCATCGATTTCAAAGGTAGTGGTAGAAGTACCCAAATCAAAATCATCTCTGATTTCTAAGTCTCCAGGACTTGAACCAGGAGCGAAAGTAGCATTAGCAGTGTTAACCCAACTAGCGATAGTTTCAGTCTCAATATCTTCTGAGGCAGAGTTGTCGATTCTAATGTCGCCGTCATTATTAAAAATAGCTGAATTTTGGCATCTTATTCCATCTCCTTGATTACTAGGATCATCAAATCCACAATTTTCAGCTTTATACAACGCTCCAGTCATATTATTAAAAGTACCGAATAGTTCCATTCCATGCTGAGAAGAACCTGAGATGTCAATGGTACCACTATTTGTGAATGTGCAAGCATCGTCCACTTGGATTCCTTCATCATCATTATCAACTAGAATAATACTTCCGCTATTGGTCATCGAAGATGCCTCTCTTACTCTAATACCATCCGCATCGCCATCGTCGTCATTACCTGTTATAATAATCGAACCAGAATTATCAACAAAAGAAGGTCCATCAGTACCACCAGTACCGGTACGAAGCATAATTCCATGATCTCTGCTACCTGAAATATTTGTAGTAGCTTGGTTATCAAATAGTCCTCCATTTTCAGTAGCTAATCCCACATCTCCTGCTCCAGTAACTGTAATATTAATCACCCCCGTGTTAACTAAGGTTGATCCGTCATTGATGAATATGCCTTCATCTTCTCCTTTTCCACCTGAGGCCATAATAACATCAATAGATCCACTATTGTTAAAAATAGAACCAACGCTGGAAGCATCATCTACGGCAAGACCATCATCATCAAAATCACTGATCATAATCATCCCATTATTATTGAAGGTACCTCTGCTAGAAATACCATCATTGACAGAATCTGAGATTATTATGGTCCCATCATTAGTAACAAAAGCACTAGATGATGAAATATCCAAAGCGGCATCATTATCCTCAGGAGCCGAATCCGTATTACCAGTAAGCATTAGTGTTACACCACTATTAATTGTAAGTGAGCCACCTGATTTTATTTCAATGGAGGAAGTCATGGCATTGGCTGCAACAACTACATCAAATCCCACAATATTAACATCATCACCCAAGGTAGGAACCACATCTCCATCCCAATTAAGTGGATCATTCCAAGTTGTGCCATCACCTCCTGCATCCCAAAGGATAAAGGCAGCATTTAGCTGAATAGATACACCAATTAAAATTAGTGTGAAAAACAAATTTTTCATCTTTTGGTTAAAATTCATCATATTGTAAGTTTTTATGTTATGAATAAAATTATTATTTTATTATTCATTTGGTTAATTCAGGTCGATAGGTAATTGGTGTGTGA
>JALZUU010000480.1 GCA_023300665.1 Saprospiraceae bacterium
CCCATATTATCTCTCGATCCATGTCGTACGGTATTATATCCACCAGAAAAATAAGCTTCTCCTTCCATTGGAAATGGATCTGCTTGACTAGGTACCGAAGGAAATCCTTTATCTGTCATTAAGGTTCCAAAACTTTCTGCTCCGCGTAACAAATTCGAATGATCATTTGCTGAAAGATTATCTCCTACCAATCTTCGAATACTACTTTCTTCGATAAACTCGGTCGTATTTAAGGTATTATCATCAAGTCTTAATTCTGCCCCACTTAATAAATATCCCAACTCAATCCGTTGGACCGGATGTCCATGACCATGAATATCCAAAAACAATCCTCGACTATTTTCTAAAACAACTTTATTTTTTGCGGAGTCAATAAAAGCATGATAGCCGCGCCAAGCTTTTTCTACCGTTGGATTTCCATTGGCGGCATCCGAAATATCACGATTTGCATCAAATTTTACTCGATGTAAAAGATTGATCACTACATGCGGATAGCATCCGGTTTGTTCAAAAAAAGCGTCATATAATCCTTCCGTAATTGGTTTTGTCCAAGCATCTTTAACCGTAACACAACCCGCACAATCTCTATCTGGAATTGAATCTGGTTCTAAGTCTCCACCATGAGGAGCCGAAATAATGATCGGAAGATTTCCCGCTCGGTATTCTACAAATCCAGTAGAATCAAAATAAGTATTACCAGGAATAAACTGTGCAAAACTATTTATTGAACAACCTAACGAGATTAGAAAGATAAAAAACTTAAGGCTGGAAGATTCTGTGATTTTTAATTGGAACATAAATGGGGTTTTCTATTGGTATCAATTGAATTTTACGTGAGACATCCAAATAGGTTAGGTTTTTTGTTTAAAATATACTTTCCTATAATTCTAGTAATGTTGAAATAAAAAATAAAGCGCAAGCGTAAATTCATACTCGCCAATCCTGTCCTCCTTATAAATCGGTTGTATTCCTGGATATTTTTGTCACGTTAAAGCGCAATTTGAATTTGCTTTTGAAGTTGTTTTTGAATTTGAAAAATCCTAAAACCTAGACATTTCCTCTGTCATACCCACCTACTCAGGGTTTTCCCTCATTTTCATTTTTCAAGGATTTCCCCGATGTTTTCGCTCTGAAATGCGTGTAATTTGCAACTATAATTAATCAGACAAATAACTAATGATAAAAACTGCCCCAATAAAGGCAATTCAACTTTCCTCCACTGAGCGCCCTAAACACGTTCGGTTAACGAGTCCGAATACCGCGTTTACGAATGAAGTAAAGATAGATTTATTAGATGGAATTGGAAAGGCTGTAGATTTAGCGTTGGCTTTTTCAGTTACCAGTGATCATGAATGCGAGGTAGATTTATCTGCCTATCCTCTAGGTGTTTATCATCTAAGAGTCTTAGATCAAGAAATGTTTTTTGTAAAGCGAATCATTTTAAATTAGTCGCTAGGGGTTTTCCCCTAATTTAAAATTTAGGGGTTTTCGTCGATGTGTAGAAGGTAATAAAGTTAGATATTTGTAAGGTACTTAAAAGGTACGATGTTTATTAAAGGATAAACATTCAGCGATCAGCAATGATCCAATTAATTTAAATTCAACAGGATAACGTTCTATCGAGGTGTGTCATTATCGGCGCACCTCGAATAGAAACTTTTTCCGAGTTCAAGAATATTGTAGGTTAGGTTTCATTCCAATTTAGATCAGGATCATAGTATGAATAATACTTTGATCCTACTTTTTTTGGTATAATCCTGATTCCTCCTTCCACTATGCTATTACTAGTGCAACAAAAACTAATAAAAACCATCTAAGCAGTTTGAACGGTTTCGCGGTTTGAACGTAGATACAAGGCAATGCCTTGTATCTACGTTCAAACATCAACAAATCAACGATTCAACGATTCAACAAATAAACACCCAACCTACCCTTCCAAATCACTAACTAGTTGATCCCATTTTTCTACTGCCTCATCTAGATCCTTCTTTTTCGTTTTATAATCTTCCATCACTTTTGTGGATGCTTCACTTTCATAAAAACCTGGTTTCGCCATCTTTGCTTCGATTGCTGCAATTTCTTCTTCTAGTTTTTCAACAGCACGTTCTGCATTTTGAACTTTGCGTTCTTTTTTCTTGAGCACCTTTTGTTCTTCGTAGGTTAACTCTTTTTTACCACCTCCTTTTTTTCCTTTGGTAACGGCACCAGGATGTTTGGACTTAGACAATTCTACCTGTCGCATATTATCCATCGCGCGTTTTTCTAAAAAGAAGTTTACATCACCAAGATGCTCGTATAGTTTTTTATCTCTAAATTCAATTGTACGGTTGGTTAGGTTGGCCAAAAAGTCTCGATCGTGCGAAACGATGATCAACGAACCATCATAGTTTTGAATGGCTTTTTTCAATACATCCTTAGAAATAATATCCAAGTGATTCGTCGGCTCATCCAATACCAATAAATTAATGGGTCTTAATAATAGACAAGCCAGCGCTAATCGGGCACGCTCTCCTCCACTCAATACCGATACTTTCTTATCCACATCTTCTCCACTAAACATAAACGATCCCAAGATGGTCCGCAATCTAGGTCTTAAATCTTCTGGCGATTGCGCCTCCATGGTTTGTAAAACGGTTCGATCCCCTTGTAGGGCGTCGGATTGATTTTGCGCATAATATCCAACCTGCGTATTATGTCCAAGTTTTATATCACCACCCGTTGCTGAAATTTCATTAATTAAAATCTTAGCTAAAGTAGTTTTGCCTTGTCCGTTTTGTCCCACAAAAGATACGCGATCCCCTCGATCCAACTTCAGTCCTACTCCATCCAATACTTTTAAATCACCATAATCTTTGGTTACTTTTTTAGCATCAATTACGATACTTCCTGCTCTTGGTGCGGGTGGAAATTTCAATCGCATCGCTCCAGAATCTTCTGAATCGATCTCGATCCGCTCCATTTTATCCAATTGCTTTTTCATGGATTGGGCCATCTTGGTTTTGGTGGCTTTGGCCATAAAGCGATTGATGGTCTTTTCTTTTTGTGCAATGACTTTTTGTTGATTAATAAAAGCCGCCTGCTGCATCTCTCTTCGTTCCTTCCGCATCACCATAAATTTGGAATAAGCCACTTTATAATCATAGGCTTTTCCTAATTCGATCTCAACCGTTCGATTGGTCACATTATCCAAAAATTGTTTATCGTGAGAAATAACGATCAGTGTACTAGGGGAAGTTTTTAGAAAATTCTCCAACCAAATAATGGATTCAATATCCAGGTGGTTGGTAGGCTCATCCAGTAGTAGGTAATCTGGTTTTTGCAAAAGCATTTTTGCCAATTCAATTCTCATTTGCCATCCACCACTAAACTCGTCGGTTAAGCGATCCATATCTGAAGACTTAAACCCTAATCCGCCCAAAATCCGCTCTGCATCTGCCTCCATGGTATGTCCACCTAAGATTTGGAATCGCTCACCAGCATCGCTGACATCGGTAATTAGATCTAAATATGCTTGAGACTCATAATCGGTCCGTTCACCTAGCTGAACGTTGATCGAATCAATTTTTGTTTGTAATTCGAGTGCTTCTTTAAACGCCGTAAGGGTTTCTGCCATGACGGTTTTCCCTTTCGGTAGGCTCATTTCTTGGTGTAAAAATCCTAAAGTCGATTGAGAAGGGCGTGTAATGGTCCCGCTATCAGAAGATTGGTGTCCTGCAATAATCTTAAGCATGGTAGACTTTCCTGCACCATTTCTTCCTACGAGGCCTACTCTTTGCCCTGTTTCAAATACAATATTAACAGAATCCAAGAGGACTCGATCTCCATATTTAACAAATATATTCGCTGCTGTAATCATAGTGCAAAGATACGGAATTTACCAAGAATTGGGAAGGCCACAAGGGTCAATTGCCTAAAAGAAAAAAGCTGCTCCGATCAGTAATCGAAGCAGCTTTTTAGCGAAATCAGTGCTATTTATTAGTTTGAAATTGGAATTTCAGGCATTTGAGCAATGACACTGTAAGCATCCCCTTTATTATTCATAATATCTTTCCAAAGTTTTTTAACTTTATTATTAAAGATATAGTTTGTGTTCATATTAGCGACCACCCAAGAACGGATTTTCATTTCCTCTTCCAGTTGACCAAAATCCCACCCTGAATATCCGACAAAGAATCGAATATCCTTGGATTCAATCAGTCCAGACTTAATAAGAGTTTTGAGTTGAACAAAATTTCCACCCCAATATACTCCACGGCCGATTCGTTTACTATCTTCCAGTAAATCACCCGCGTTGTGGATATAATGAATGGTGTCAGTTTTGACAGGGCCACCGTAGAAAACGGGTGCTTCAAATTCTGGGAAATCAGCGATCAATTCATTGACCGTCATTTCTAAGGGCTTATTTAAAATAAAGCCGAGGCTGCCGTCCATTTCATGTTCGCAGAGTAAAATTACTGCTCTTTTGAAATTTGGGTCTAGCATAAAAGGCTCCGCCAAAAGGACGCGCCCTTTCTTAATTTTTTGTGTAGTCATGGTTCTTAGTATTACCTAATGTCTCATAAATAAATATCAACGCCTGAGAGTGGATTGATTAATTTTATGTTTTCCATAGTAAGGTAAAACTAGTATCTTCTTAGGAAGTACTAGTATCAGTTCAATAGAGGTTGAAATACCTATAAATAAATAGTTCCATCCTCTTTTCTTTTGCTAAGATTATAAATAAAGTCCGAAAATTCAAATTTATAGAAAGAGTATTTTATGGTAATGTAAAGTTTTTACCAGGCATCTCATTTATCTTTATCTCTAAAGGCTTGATTCTCATAGAGGTTATATAGGACAACTAAACTAAAATTAAATACGTTAAAGTTTTCTTAGTTTTCAGATGAAAAATTATCAGTCTGAAACCTTGTGGATTTTTGTATCAATTCGGGGTAGAATGTGTTGAACTCATTCTCAAATAATACAAAGGATTCTTGGAGGGTATCAAAGGCTGTGACAAAAGAAGAAGGGAATTTAGTCCGTTCGTCCATCCGCTCTAAGGTATAGCGAATTCCTTTTTCTTTACCATATCCTTCTAACCAATTTCCACTAATCATCTTAGGTAGGTTCTTTTGTAGTTTTTTAGGTAAAATTTTTAAATTTTCTTCTAATAAAACATATTGTTTCTGGGCAAATTCTGCTAACGACATAGTAGAATATTTATCCCAATTAACCGCCAATAGATGATCGTATAATATATCAATCACTACTGGAGCGTATTTCCCTTGTGTGGGACGCAACCGTTCTGTACCCTGCCGTACTACAGGATGTTGATCGGTATAGGTGTCAATAAAACGATGCAACTTAATACCTGCTTGGACTTCAGGGGAATAAAATGCGACCTGCTTATTATTAATAAAATCTGCAATCATATTTCCTATGGTTAGCATAGGCTTATGATTAGAAAGATGGAGATGTGCGAGATAATTCATTGTGAATGTTCGGATTTGTAGATTTGTGGGTTTAGTGATATTTTGATTTGCAGGGGACTATCTGTATTTTTTGTTGCGCGAGCATTGCATAAGAAGAGACCGATTAACCAATCCACTAATTAACAATTGCTTATGAAGGCAATATTTTGTTTATATAAATTGGGTTAATTGAACACTCCCTTTGTAGTTAATGATTAAAATAAAAAAAGATCAGCATTTTCGCCGATCTTCTTTTATTCAATGTTTTGTTCATCATAAATA
>JALZUU010000481.1 GCA_023300665.1 Saprospiraceae bacterium
TAGAACCATGTTTGACATTAATGATGTTGGACAAGTAATTACAGTTACATTAACTGGTATTGATAACTCAGGTAACACCGCAAGTACAACTGTAACAATTACTGTAACCCCTCCACCAACTTGTTTCCAAGTAGGACAACAACTAGGTGGTGCTGGAGATATAATCAGTATCCCTGTTACTGTTAGTGACTTTGTAAATGTTGCTAGTTTCCAGTTTACTTTAGAAATTGACACGGTGGAAGTCGCAGATTTTGTTGGAACTAGCAATATCAACCCAGCTATTCAAACTGACTTCTTAACACAGTTGATGCCAACTGATACTTTCATTAGTAATATTGATAGTATGATTGTAATGGATTTCAACGGAATGGACAGTACTGTTTTTGATACAACGTACGCAAATAGCTTTGATCGAATGGCTGTTTCTTTTGTAACTGCTAACTTACCTGCGAATCTAAATGATGATGATGTTGTGTTCTTTATCGATGTTCTATTAACTGGTGATTTGAATACCTTCTCTAATATCATTGATATTCCAAGTGCAATTGTTACACCTGCTGAAATTGTTTACGAATTTGGTAATAACACTGCCAACCCTGTTCTAATACCTACCACGCCTTGTCTCAACCCTGATGGTCCTGGTGAATTTGGTATTTCTCAGTTAATCATTGCGGGTCAAGTAATTACCGAAAACGGATTACCTGTGAATTTAGTAGACGTTGACTTATTAGACCTAAGACAACCGCTGACACCTGTTGTTGGGCAAGATCAAACTGGTTCTAATGGAACTTACCGATTGGTTCTAAATGCTACCAGTGACTATCGAATTGCTCCTAGCAAAGATATCCGTTGGGATAATGGAATTGATATTGAAGATGTTGCCGCTATTCAGCGTCATGCAGTTGGAAATATTTTCTTAGATTCTCCTTATAAGAAAATCGCAGCAGATGTTTCTAATGATGATAGAATTACTGGATTTGATGCCATCCTTCTGAACAATTTCCTTAGTACAGCATTACTTGGACCTCCACCTTCCACGAATACTTCTTGGAGATTTGTAGACGCAAACCAAGTATTGGCTAATACACCGGATGCATTCTTACCTGGTTTCACAGAAACAATTACCATTATTGACTTAAGTACTGATTCATTAAGCAATAATTTCATTGGAGTGAAAATCGGAGATGTAGCAGGTGCTATCGCTGATCCTCAAGTATTGGATGATGGTGGCGACAGTCGTAGCGAAGATGATCTAATTTTCACTTTAAAAGATGAGGTATTAGTTGCTGGTGAGGTTTACAATCTTACTTTAAATGCTAAAAACTTTGATCAGTTGATTGGATACCAATTTATCTTAAATTTTGATCGAACTGCTTTACGATACTTAGAAACAGAAACACTTGAACTTGACGGCAATGCAAAAGTTGGAACAACCCTTACGGATCAAGGGCAATTAGTTTTAACTTGGTATAATGGTGAACCAACTACGGAAGCTATCGAAGCTGCTTTATTCAATCTTTCTTTTGAAGCACTTGAAAATGTTGGAACTATTCAGTCTGTACTCAGTATTTCTGAATTAGAAAACTTCAAATCAGTTGCTTATAACGAAGTTTCAGAAGCACGCGATGTTAAGTTAGAATTTGTACAACCAACAGTTGTAAGAGATTACCAATTGTATCAAAATAGTCCTAACCCTTTTAGAGGTGAAACTGTTATTGGATTTGATTTACCAGCAGAAGCTGACGGAATGTTAAACATTATGGATGTTTCTGGTAAAGTAATCAAATCTTATGGTGATACTTTCCAGAAAGGATACAATCAGATTACCGTTCCTGCTAGTGAATTACCTGCAGTTGGGGTACTTTACTACCAGTTAAAGACAGAAGATTTTACCGCAACTAAGAAGATGATTCTCATTGATTAATCAATGAGCTTTACGAATAGAAAAACCAGGGTGTAGCAATATCTACATCCTGGGATTTTCCTTATTAGAAATTGTCAATTTTCCGGGGACTTTATTTCATTAGCACAGAACAGCAAAACGCTCAATGAAACATTTTATACCCTACGGCGTAATATGTTTATTACTTTTCGATCCGGTTTTTGACAGATATTAACCTCTTTAGGTTACTTAAAAGACGCTTTACAACATTTTATAGACTTACAAATTTAATTGTAAGATCTTAACTTTTTTGTAGTGTTAATTTTAAAAAATTTTGACTTGAACAATCACCTGTTTATGCCAAAAACCGATATTACCATTATCAGACTTTTCAATCTATTCAGCAATGTCATTGATGGCAGTATAAATCCTATGTGGTTTATCACTGCTTTTCCGCTTTATAAAAAAAATAATTATGCGTAAGATACTTACCAGCATAGCCTGCTTCTTATTTATTTGTAGTTTCTCAACTAAAGCCCAAACTACTACCTTTACTGCAAATGGAGGAACTTTTAGTTGTGCTACCAACGAATTTTGTGTGACGATTGATGTCACTGACTTTGATTCTATTGTCAATTTGCAATTTGCCATGCAATGGGATACTGCGGTCATGCAAATCAATTCGTGGATGTCTCTTTTACCTGCTCAAGAATTTTTTAATACTAGTGAGACTACGGAAGGTAGACTAGGATTTCTTTGGGGTGGATCTAATGGTTCTGTTGATCTAACCGATGGAACTTCTATCATTGAACTTTGCTTTACGCCAAATAGTGGAGGAACTTCTGATATTGAATTTATTCCGCCTTTAATTGGTGGAGGAATTATTGAAGTTTCAGGTTTTAGAAATGGTCTACTACTACAAAATGTACCCTCCGAATTTAATAATGGATCAATCATGGTTTCCGATGTTACTGCACCTGAAATTACTTGTCCAAATGATACCATCATTTCAAGTACTGGTTCGGTTGTTAGCAACCTTGCTCCTATCGTAACCGATGATTGTAGTACTTTCACCACAACTTATGTTCTAGAAATTGGTGGAAACATGATCGGAAGTGGAACTGGAGATGTCAGTGGAACCTTTTTTAATACTGGAACTACCACCGTTACTTATACAGCTACCGATGCTAACAATAATGCGGTAAGTTGTTCTTTTGATGTAACAATTGATGGAACAGGCCCTCCTCCAGCAGGGAACTTAGAATATATTCCAACTATCAATTTTGATTGCAATAATAACACAGCAGTGATGTGTTTGATTGTTAATAATTTTGATAGTATTACTTCTCACCAAATGGGGATTTTTTATGATACTTCTTCCTTAGAATATGTAAGCTTTAACCGTGACTTAGCTGGAACTGGAACTTTCAATCCAAATATATTCCCAGATGCAGCATTTTATACTTGGGCTCACCCAGTAGCTGGACCTAATGATCCAGTAAGTACTTCATTACCTGATGGATCAAAAATTCTAACAGTTACTTTTAATATTGTTGGAGATTTGGTTTCTCCTTTAATTATGATAGATGATTTTTCTCCGATCACTCCTGTACAAGTAAGTAGAGAAGGAGAGGCTATCCCGTTAGTAAGAGATGTAGATTATTTCTTACGTACCGATGTTATAAATATTGTAGATAATGAAGGTCCTAATTTAACTGGGGCTTGTGAAAATATTACAGCAGATGCCGATTCAGGAGACTGTGGAGCCAGACTGGTGATTCCTACGCCTACTGCTACTGATGAATGTTCAGGAATTGATTCACTGACTTATACCATCAACGGAGTTACTATTTTAATAGACGCTAGTGCCACTGAGTTTTCTGAAAATTTTGACTTAGGTACTACTTCCGTAACCATCACTGCTTATGATGGAAACGGCAATACCAGCGATTGTACCATAAGTGTAAATATCGAAGATGGAGAAACTCCTTCTGTTGCTTGTCCTATGAATGTCGTTATGGATGCACCAGCTGGTCAATCAAGTGCAGAAGTTGACAATATCGGCCCATTAGGTTTCACAGAAAATTGTCCTGGAGCAGAAATTACTTTTACTACCGACAATGGAGTTAGTGGAGATGATGACGCCAGTGGTTTGAGTTTCCCTATTGGAACAACCACCGTAACTTATCTAATTACAGATGCAGCAGGAAACGAAAGTAATTGCTCTTTCACCGTAACTATTAATGAAGTTAGTTCCCCACAAGATTTAAGCTTCCAACCTACTATTCTGGTAGATTGTGCAACTGATACAGTTACCTACTGCTTATTCGCTAGTGGTTTTAATGATATAAGACAGATGCAGATGGGTATCCGTTATGATACTTCCGCATTAGAATTTATTAGCGCAACAAAAGATGTACCTGGAGCAGGAGGCAATCCTAGTGCACTACTTTCTCCAAATCATGTTTGGTATGCATGGAGTCGACCAGCTCCAGTAAGCTTTCCTGATAACACTAAATTTCTTAGCATAAAATTTGCCTTAATTGGCGAAGTTAATTTCCCGCTTACTTTAATCGAAGATATTGGTCCTGGCTTACAAATTATGATAGAAGATTTGAATGGCCCTGTAGATCTTAACGAAGTTGACTTTCTTGAGGAAATCGGATCACAAACAATCGATGATGTAGGTCCAACCTTATTAAGTGGCTGCTTAGAATTAGTCGTTGATAACGATGAAGATATCTGTGGTGCTAATTTAGATATTCCTGCTCCTGCTGTTCAGGACTTTTGTTCTGGAATTGACTCTATTACCTACGAAATAAATGGTGTCGTTACTCTTTTTCCAGCTGGAGCAACCAGCTTCAATGCAGATTTTCCAGTAGGCACAACAGAAGTAAGATTCCGAGCCTATGATGGAAATGGGAACGAAAGCAATTGTGGACTCGATGTAGTAGTTAAAGATGCACAAGCACCAGATCTTACTTGTCCTTCTACAGATGTAATTCCTAATGATCCAGGTGAATGTAGTGCTTTTGTAAATTTCAATTTACAGCCCACTTCTTTTTCTGATAATTGTGACGTAGAAGATATTCGATATAATATAACGGGAGCTATTATGACTAATGGAGTTGGACTTGTACAACCGCAAGTTTTCCCAGTCGGTCAGTCTTTTATCACTTATACCGTTAGCGATGCTGCAGGTAATAGCACTACTTGTGAAATCGTAATTGAAGTTGGTGATACCGAAATTCCAGGTATTACTTGTCCAGATAATATAGAAGTAACAATTCCAGCTGGAGAGACCTCATCTAACGTATTCTTAGATGTTCCTATGGGAACAGATAATTGTAGTGATGACTTAATTTTTTCTTATTCAATTGGTGGTACTTCTTTTCCAATCACTTCTACTATTGGAGTAGATTTCCCTATTGGAGAAACGGTGGTTACTGCTATGGTAAATGATTCAAATGATGGTGCAAGTTGTACCTTTACAGTTACTGTAACTCAAGCAAATCCAGATGATTTAATTGATTGTCCTCAAGATAAATTCTCTTGTACACCAATCGTAACGGGAATAGGTCCGGTCTTTTTAGCAGATGAAAACGATGTAACTGTTACTTACACACTTACGCATCAAGGAGTAGTAACTGGTGGGAATGGATCTGCCAATGGACTTACCTTTATGAATGGAATTACCATCGTAACTTATCAAGCGACTGGATTAGGAACTACTGATGAGTGTACCTTCGAAGTTACTGTAGACGATGTTGATCCTGTAACAATGAGTTGCCCAGGACCAATCATTATTTTTGCTGATGATAGTAGTTGTTCAGTTCCAGTCACTTGGGATATTCCAGTGATTACAGATAATTGTGGTATTGAGAGTTTTATTCCTACCCACAACCCGGGTGATCTTTTTGATCAAGGAATAACTACGGTAACCTATGCAGCCATAGATAGCGCGGGTAACCAAGCATTTTGTGTTTTCCAACTAGAAATTCGTGACACGCTTGCTCCAATAGTTACAGATTGTCCTCCAGGAGATTTGTTCATAACTCCCGTAAATGAAATTTGTGGGGCAGTTGCAACTTGGTCTGTGCCAAGTGCTATTGATAATTGTGGTAATGTGAATATTGACAATTCTCACAGTCCTGGAGATACCTTCTTTATTACCACTACTGTTGTATATACTTTTACAGATGACGCAGGAAATAATTCCTTTTGCTCCTTTATTATTGAAGTAGACAATGAAGACACAGATCCTCCTGTCATTCTTAACTGTCCTATCGATACCATAATTTATGCAGCACCAACCATGTGTGGTGCAGTGTATACATGGCAAGAACCAACCATCACAGATGCTTGTTCTGAAGCCTTTATAAATAGTCCTACATTTATGCCAGGTGATACTTTTGAACTTGGCGTAACCACGGTGGGATATTTAGGATTTGATAGTCAAGGTAATCAAGCGACTTGTAACTTTAATGTTACCGTTCGAGATACTACTCCACCGTCGCTATTTTGTCCATCTACTGTTCTAGCTTTTGCAACAGAAGCTGATCAATGTGGAACTGTGGTCAATTCATTTAACTTGCCAATGGCCTTTGACAATTGTACAGAAAATGTTGTCGTTGTTTGTACAAATAATCCTGGGGACTTCTTTGATGTTGGGACCACTACTGTTACTTGTACGGCTATGGATCTTAGTGGTAATGAAAGTTCTTGTATTTTCAATGTAATTGTTGAAGATCAATTTGCGCCTACGATCACTTGTCCTGATGATATCGTTATTAATTTAGATGGAACCTTAGTTAGTGGAACATCCGGTATTGTTAGTAGTATTGTTGCCAATAATAATTGTGATAGTGTATTACTTACCTTCAACCTTCCTACTGGATCAGATAATTGTCCAATTGGAATGCCTACACAAGTTGAAGGGCCAACAAATGGAACTTTGATTCCAATTGGAGCGGCGACCAATTTTGGTTTTGTTCTTTCTGATGGAACAAATGTTAGTGATACTTGTAGATTCGACATTACAGTAAATCCTCTTACAGATATTTCCATTTCAGGAGGAACTGGAGAATATTGTGTTGGAGAAAGTTTCACCTTGAGTGTTGATTCTATTGCTGGTGCTACTTATCAATGGACTTTACCAATTGGAAATACGGTTAGTGGAAGTACACTGGTTGTATCAGATATAACGCCTGGTGTAAATATTGGAGACTATACAGTCGTTTGTCAACTTGCTGATAATTGCCAAGCTACTTCTACCATCACGGTTAATAATATTCGAGAGACTCCTATTTTTGAAGCTAGTGCAAGCGGAGAAGGCTGTAATGCTTCTGTTCAATTATTGGTAGACTTTGATGCAAATTCTCCCAATGCCGATAGTATTATATGGATCGGACCAGGTGGATTTACTTCCAATACGACGGAACCCGTTCTAGACAATCCAATTTCTGGAAGCTATATTATCACTGCTTTTAACAATTCTTGTAGTACCTCAGACACCGTGGATATTTCAACGGTTAATATCCCTGATGTGAGTATTTTTTCAGATTGTGGAGAATCAGGTATTTGTGTTGGAGATAATTGTAATCTGATCGGAACTGCGTCTACTGACCCAACCTTAGAATTTAACTGGGTGGCGGAAGATGGATGTACGATCAATATCGATGTGGATGGAAATATCGCTAATATTACGCCAGTGGATCCTGGTAGTTGTGTAATCATGTATTGGTTATCCAAAGACGGTTGTACTTCTGATACAGCAATGTTTACGATAAATGTAATTGGCGAACCCAATGCTATGGATGACTTTGTTGCTATCAATAGTGGAACCACAGAAATTGGTATTGATATCTTAGGGAATGATGGACTTACGCCAGGTACAATCCCTAATGTAACAGCGGTTACTCAACCGAATGATGGAACCATTACTTTTAACGAAGCTGAGCAAACTTTCCTTTTCTCAGTAGATGAAAGCTTTATAGATCTAAATCAGTTCCAATACGAAGTTTGTTATGAATGTGATGGAATTGATTTATGTAGCCAAGCGATCGTAACCATTGAATTACAAGATACCAGTTGTACGGTACCTTCCTTAATCACACCAAATAATGATGGATTTAATGATGAGTTAATTATCAACTGTTTGCGTGGAGAAGATTTTCCAGAAGCAGAGATGATTATTTATAATCAATGGGGAGATGAAGTTTTTCGCCGTAAACCTTATGGAAATGGTATTTGGTGGGATGGAACCTACAATGATGAACCAGTTACTGACGGAACTTTCTATTATCTATTTACTAGAGAACCTGGCGGCTCCGTTTCCCGTGGTTACTTAACAGTTTACCGATAAGATTAAACTTTTTTAAAGAATCAAAACTGGAATAAATTTTAAAAATTAACTTAAAAAAGAAACCACTTTCTGGTCTTCTTCTAAAATTTTGAATAATGAAAAAATTGTTAATCCTCCTGATTGTCTGCTGTACCCTTTCCTCTTACGGTCAGCAGGAAAATCAATACACTCAGTTTATGTACAATCAACTGGTATTAAATCCTGCCTATGCTGGCGCGCGCGGACTTACTTCTTTTCAGGCATTATATCGTGGTCAGTGGTTAGGATTTGAAAAAGCACCTACCAGTAAATTATTGTCTTTTAATACGCCGCTATTTGGCGATAAAGTAGGATTGGGAATCAGCATTGCCAACCATACCCATGGTATTCATAACGTTTGGAATGGCTCGATGGCCTATGCCTATAATATAAAAATAAATAAGGAGACCTCTTTCAGATTTGGAATTCAAGGTAATGTCCGAAACTTCAATATTGATTTTTCGGATCCTTCTGTTCGAGTTCAACAAAACAATGATCCTTCCGTCACCACCAATGATGCACAGAATACTTATACCGCAAACTTTGGTGCAGGGATCTACTTAAGTCATAAGCAAATGTATTTTGGCATTAGTGTACCTTCTATTTATCCAAACGAAATTGGGATTAACCCAACAAGTCGTGAAACAGCAGAAGAGGTACCTCATCTTTATGCCATGGCTGGAACATTAATTCCAATTAGCAGTAAGGTAGACCTAAAACCTGCCGTTTTGTTAAAAAGAGTTAATAATGCACCGTTGGACCTCGATTTCAATTTGAGTTTCGTTTATGATAAGAAGATCACTGCTGGTGTTAGTTATCGATTAGGTGGAGACGGAGAAGGAGAATCAATTGATGCCCTCTTGATGTTCCAATATAATAGCATCGGATTAGGTGTCTCTTATGATTATGGATTAGGTGATTTAAGTAATTTTAATAATGGAAGTATTGAAGGTTTAATTCGTTATGATTTCCTAAAAGAACGTAATGATATTGCGAACCCAAGATTTTTCTTTTAAACCTTTTAGATGAAAGAAGTTGTTATTAAATAGGTTTAAAAATAAACCACAAGGTTGATTTTTTTTAAATATTGTCCCAAACAACGATTCACAAATAAGGCTCAAATTTTTAGTTTTTTAAAAGATTGAATATGAATATTTTTCAACACTTTTTTTCAACCTTACTACTTACTACCTTATTGGTATTAAACGTTTCTGCTCAAGAAACCGAAGAAGAAAAAAAAGTATTTATTAATAACGAAGCGACGATTAATTCCGACAAACTGGAATACAGTCCTGCTTTTTATGAGGATGGAATTGTTTTCATTTCTACACAGGTGTCTAATAAGCGCTATAAGATGAAAGACAAGCGAATTGATAAAAACGTAATGTCTATTTTTCAAAGTAAAAGAGAAGAAAACGGTTTATTACTTCCACCAAAACCATTTTCAATTGAGTTACTCAGTACCGTACATGAAGGTCCTTTAACTTTTGACCGGACTGGAGAAACTATGTTTTTTACTCGTAATACCACTAAAGATGGTAGAAAGATTAAAGCAAAAGATGGTATTACAAAAATGTCAATTTACCAAGCTGAAAATGTGGCCGGAAAATGGATAAACATTACCAGTCTTCCTTTTAATGATAAAGAATATAATACGGTACACCCATCTATTTCGGTAGATGGAGATGTACTTTACTTCGCTAGTAATAGAGAAGGTGGTGCTGGAGGTATGGACATTTGGAGTGTTAAAAAAATTGGAGACGATTGGTCAGAACCAAAAAATTTAGGCCCTTCTGTAAATACCGAGTCAGACGAAATTTTTCCTTATGTACACGCTGATGGAACCCTGTATTTTGCATCCAATGGCCATGTTGGATTTGGTGGTTTAGATTTATTTTATAGTCGTCCAGGTGATACGGCTCCTGCCACTAACTTGGGAGCTCCTTTCAATAGTGAAAATGATGATTTCGGATTTATCATCGACCGAGATAAAAAGAACGGTTATTTTTCTTCTAGTCGGAACGGTGGATATGGTGCGGATGATATTTATAGTTTTTATGTAACAGGAAAACTAGATCAACTTTTTGACGAAGAGATCCGCCCTACAGTCGTTCGTGATTTCACAGTGATGGTTTCTGATAATGTCAGTTCAGAAATGATTGAAGGAGCTACTATTACTTATACCAATTTGGATAATTTAAGTATCACAAAAGCCATCTCTGGAGGTTCTAATCCAGAATTAAAAAATCCAGACGATAGTGATACAGATTTATTATTGCGTGTTCCAATGGAAGAAATGGGTATGAATGGTGCTACTGATTTTTTAGGTAAATTTCCAGTGGCCTTATCTACTGGTAACTATGCCTTTGTGATTGAAAAACCGGGTTACCAATCTCGTCAAATTCTTGTAGATACGGAAAGTTCTACGGAGGAAATCTTTGTTAGTTTGGACAAAGAAATCGTTATGGCTGACAACGGTCTTAATGGTAGTTCTGGAATCAACGGGACCAATGGCATAAATGGTACAAACATTGATGGCAGCAGTACTGGAATTAATGGTAGTAACCCTAACGGTAGTGGCCATGGAATCGATGGTTCAGGAACGGTTAACCCAGATGGCACTATCAACATGGATGGTAGTCATAGCAGCAGTGGAAGTTCGTACTCTGGTAGTAATGGAGGATTTTCTAATACCATTCGCGAAGGAAGTGTATTTCAATTGCCTAATATCTATTATAATTTTAATGATGCCTCTATTAGACCAGATGCAAAGGTTGATTTAGATGCCCTAGCTGGGTTTTTAAGTCAATATCCTGATGTAGAAATTGAATTATCTTCTCACACAGATTCTAGAGGTGGCAGTCGTTACAATAAAAGATTAAGTCAAAAGCGAGCAGAAAATTCTGTAGCTTACTTAATTAGACAAGGCCTACCTGCCAATCGTTTAGTAGCCGTTGGATATGGAGAAGATGCGATCCGAAACCATTGTACGAATGGAAAAGAATGTACAGAAGATGAGCACCAGTATAATCGTCGAACCGAGGTAAAGATCTTAAGAATGAACAACGAAATTAATATTCAGTTTGTCAACGATACTTCACCACCAGAATATGTAGACAAAGCTAGTTTTACTTCTAGTAGTAATAGTAGTTCGTCATCTTCAAGCAACTCAGTTTCTGGAGATTATACTGTAATTGCTGGAGTTTATGCGAACTATGAAAATGCAGAAAAGAAGCAAGGTAGATTGGTTGGTAAAGGTTATGATCAAACATCTATTAAAACCGTTGGAAATTATTACCACATCATTGTGAATACTTTTCAAGACCGAGATCAAGCATTAAATTTACAAACAAACTTAACAAGCGATGAGATCAAATCCTTTTTAAAGGAATAATACTCGGAGGCTTCACTTAGAGTGCTTAAAAATTGTCGCTTAAAGATTTAAATTAAGATGCCCTGTTTTCAATTTAAAAATTTACCCCCCTCTATATATAAATTCTAAAAAATGAAAAGGCAAACTACTTTATAGTTTGCCTTTTTCTATTTTATTTATTGAAGCTGTTTAAAGTTAATTCCAATCTTTCATGGCAGATAACAGATCTTGAATCGTAACCGGTACTACCCCAACCTTTTCACATACCTTACCTCCAGCATCGTTTGATATCTTAGCGATCATTGAAATATTTAATCCTATAGCAAGGCCTAATGCGGCTACACTAATAACCGCATCACCTGCACCACAAACGTCTACGATGGTCCTAGGAGCTGTTGGAATTATTTGGGTCAATTTATCTTTTTTAATAAAAATACCATGCTCAGAAAGCGTAATCATCGTAATAGAGTGATTAAGTTTTTTCTCTAAAAAATTAGCTGCCGCCGTTAAGCTTTTTATATTAATCTCTACTGGAAATGGAACAATCTGTCGAACTTCTTTTAGATTAGGTTTGAATAAGTCGACTTTTTTATAATCTAAAAAATGGTCAAATTTTGGATCTACTGCAGTAGGAATTTTTGCCTTAATCGCTATTTTAGTAATGGATTGAATCAGTTTTTTTGTCAAGACTCCTTTATTATAATCTTGAAATAAGATCACAGAAACATCTTCCTTTTTAATTATGTTTTTGACTTTTTCTAATAGAAGGTTTTCGGTAGTTTTTGATATTTCTTTTTTCGTTTCTCGGTCAATTCGCAACAAGTGTTGGTTGGCTGCCATCACTCTTGTTTTTACGGTAGTAGGTCGTCCTTTTATCGAAATAACCCCTTTTTTAGAGAGACGATGTTTTTTTAATAACTCCTTAAAAATTTTACCTTCCAGATCATTTCCAATCACACTTAACAATAAAGGTTTTGCTCCTAAGGCAGCCAGATTCAACGCCACATTAGCCGCACCACCTAAACGATTATCTTCCGTACCAAAATCAACAACCGGTACTGGTGCTTCAGGTGACATTCGGTTGACTTCGCCTAGTAAATAGCGATCCACCATAACATCTCCGACAACGAGTACTTTTTTGTCCTTAAATAGTTTTGATAAATTTTTCATTATTGTTCAGGCATGGTTCCTCCATCAAAGTTGGAGCGAGAAACAACAATTATCATAATCCCAACAATGACCATTAGCAGCTTTATTAAAAATCCGATACCACGACCAGCAAAATCTAAGAAAACAAACGGTGCTAACTGAACTCCTACCAAAACCAAGGTAAGATTTGCCATTCCCAATATTAGGAGTAAAAAGCCTATAAAAGTAACGATGGGTTTATTCATAAAAAGCGTATTTTAACCTTAAAACTATTTGAAGCTGTTTAATAAAAGATAGATCATTTAAACGTAAATCATTGACAAACAACGATAAATCGAATTGTAAGTGTCTCGATAAGCTGCAAAATAACCAACCCAATCCAATTTAACTCATTTTTTAACTGATCCTTGCGTAAAATTTTCGTAAAGTAATAAAAGAAGTTATCTTTGGATCACC
>JALZUU010000482.1 GCA_023300665.1 Saprospiraceae bacterium
TTCTTTTACTTTCGTTTTGGCTTGTGGTGGCTTAACGGGGCCTAACAGAAAAAACAGTAACCCCGTATAGGAGCTACTGATATTTTAGTTTTTATTAGGTAGCGTTTCCGCTCCTTTTTCTTAATTCTTCGTATACAAAACGGTCTAAAAGAATTTCTGAATACCGATTGAAGGGATGAGGGTTTTTCCAACTCTAGTGTCTTCAGGATGATCAATATTTTTCATTTGAAGATATTGAAAAGTCAATTCTAGGTTCCACCCATTACTTATCTCATAATCTCCTCCAAGACCAAAGGCATAATTAAACATAATACCATTGAGTTCTCTCAATGATTCATTGAAGTCAGGAAATTTAGAAGTGTACCAAATATAACCAAAACCAACATTGGCATCTAGGAAAAAACTAAATCGATTTCGATTTAAGTATCTGCGGTAATACACATTAGAGCCCAGGGAATGTAATCGTTCAACTTTATCGAACCCTGGATCTAAAATTCCAAAAAATGGTCGTAAACCCACTACATTGTATTTATGGAAAAACCAGCCTATGTTACCATATAAAGCTACCCCATTAATTCCATTAATATTACTGACACCATCATTTAAATAAATAATAGGTAGACCTGTAATTCCTATTTGTTTGGAAACAGAAGGTGTTTTATTTTGAGCAATTGTAGAAGTTGAAAAGAAAAAAAGTATGAAGAAAAAAATAGAGAATGTTTTCATAATTAATATTTTTTGTTAGCTTGATAATGAAATAAATAGATTCTAAAATTAATAATAAAACGTCAAAAAAAAAACGTTTTACTAAAAACTCTAGTACGTTCATTTGAAAGATAAGAGGTGCAATAAACAGAAAAATTTGTCTAAGTTTTCGTTTCTACATCAATCCTCCGGCTTGACAGGTTGTGACGCCTGCCTACCGGCAAAGACAGGGGTAAACGAACGAGACAAGTAGTATCACAACGGGGAGGTTGTGCTAGTACAGCGGAAAGAATTTCCAACTTACTTATTCAAAATATAACTCATTGAAAGAGAGAATACTCTATTTGATCTTTTCAAAATTTCTCGGTTATCATAACGTCTTTCTTCTTCCTCCTCAGCAGTACTATTTCCTAAGCCTAGGGAATATCCGAAATTAAATAATATTGGACCGATTTGGTAACCAACTCCAAAATTTAATCCATAGTCAAACGCATAAAAAGCAAATTCATCCGCTGTCAGTTCTCCTTCTTTAACTTCTTCCAAAACAGGCTTAAAATCATTTTCACCTGAAAATTCTCCTGAAACAGAGGAAAAATCCCATTGCCGTTTTCCACTAATTCCTCTCGCGATATAACCTCCTGTATAAATTTGAAAATCTTTGATTTTATACGTGAAATTTAATGGGACTTCAAGATAGTTAGTAGTAAATTTTTCCTCTCCTTCAACACCAACAAAATCAACTATAGTAGCAGGACCCAAATAGTACCTTCTTTTATTAAAGTCAGTATCATATCCTTTTCTATAAAACATAAATCCTGTCTGAAAACCGATTTTATCTTTTAACATCCAATCAACGGTAACTCCAAAATGGTAACCTAACTGTTTTTTTGTATCAGTATAAATAAAGAACTCCCCCTTAGGTATGTGCTTGATTTCGCCCATATTCACCCCTACCTTTACGGCATATTTTACTTGAGCTTGCATTTCTAAACTTATGGCAAGAAGTGCAATCAACAGAAAAGATCTTAATAGGTAATTTGCCTTAGTCATAGTTTTACTTTTTCAATATTATTTTTTTGTCAACAGGAAAATTTTCCTTTAACAAAATCCATTATACCAAGTAATATGCAGAAAGTTGCATATTGATTACTTTTTAAGAATTTTTTAAGAAAACGTTAAGAAACAGTAGGAGATATAATTTAGAAATCACCACTCGTTTACAGCTAGTAGGTACAAAAAGGTAAGCCTTTGATTTATAAAAGAAAAGGTTGTCTAAGTTTTTGTTTCTACACGCAACACCTGCCGGCCGGCAAAGGTAGAGGTAAACGAACTAGACAAGTACTGTCACGACAGGCAAGTAGTCTCACAACAGGGGATTATTTACTAGGATTACTTTTTCTTGTTAAAACCGATTTTTTTTCGGGAAGATTGCTTAGTTCGTTTCTCTTTATCATCCATTAATTTTTTTAGATATTCAAATAGTACTGCAATATCATTGTCATAGCTGCCTAACTTCCCCTCTATACTTTCAAGGCGTTTTGTTAATGCGTCTTGAGTCATTAATAGTTCTCGCATTTTGTAAAAAATTCGCATGAATCTGAATGTTTACCGCAATGGCCTGATCACTATTTTATACACCAGATAACATCGCCACTCCTTGCTCTGTAAATGCATAAGGGGAGTATCTTAATCCCATCTTATCTGATTTGGAGGTGACAAATTGGCTCCTCCATTCTGCTAGTTCATCTATCGTCAACTCAAACATAAAGTCTTCGGGAAACCGTTTTATATTTCTCTTTACTTGCCTCTTAAGATACTTCGTTTCTACTCCATATAATTCTGCTAAATCTCTATCTAGCATCACTTTTTGATTCCTGATAAAATAAATCTTCGTCA
>JALZUU010000483.1 GCA_023300665.1 Saprospiraceae bacterium
ATCGGCACCGTAGCTTTGGCTACGAACCTCAAAATTTGCTTCGTCTTGACAATCAAGCACTTATCCTCACCTTTTGTGAACATTCTTAAACAGCTTCTTTTTGAAATGCCAAACAATGATAGGAACATCAAAGCCTGTTCCAGCCAGTTTTTTATGTCAGAAGTGGTTTTTATTTTAGAGAATGGATGTCATTTTGGCAAAAAATATTAAAAAAGCCTGACAAAAAGACCACTCAATGGAATTATTAAAGAACGAAACATCATAATCACAGCAAAACCATTTGAACTCGTGGATCTTCATGAAGCATTCTTAAGAGAAATTAGCGATTAGCTTAAATTAATTATAAAATATTTGTGTTTTATTTTTTATTTTAAAAACAATTAGTTATCTTGCAATTAGGTTGTCTTGACTAGTACAGTAGGCAAGGCAAATGCAGGATTTTTTAATTTTTTCGTGAACCCACCTGTCCGGTCGGCAGGTTCACAGCGCGCTTATTTTTTTGATTTTTTACATAACTAAAGTGGGGTTTTATCCTGCATTAGGGTAGCGAAGCTGTACAGGTTATTGACTTCGTTAGGAGTTTGGTGTTGGTTTTGCTCGCTGCTAAGCGGGCATACACAGACCTTCGGTCAAATTCAAGGGGTGGGCCCACCCGGAGGGTGTAGTCTTTTATTGATATTATGTTGTTATTTTACTGCTTACTTATTAGCTTTCAGTTGGCTGGTTCAAATCCCGCTTTAAGAAACCTAGCAAATCGCTTTGCTCACACGCGGGTTTCGCAAAGCTACTTGGTTTTTTCCCTAGCTTCGCTCATTTAGTTTTGAGTTCTCCGACAACTAGCAAAACGGGAGAGCAAGAGCTCTTAAAGTGAATAGTGCCTGAAGAGCGCTTAAATTAGAAGAGTGTCTGACAATTGAATGCATGATCATGATCACAACTTACCAATTGGTGTATTTTTTCTATAAAAATTCATTATAGACTTCCTACCGAAAAACATCAGCATAATTAAAATTATAAAAGGCCATAGACTTACCATTTCAATAACTAAATTTAAAACCTCTTGAATTCCATTATTAAAAGCATTTACTATTCTATCAATAAAATTTGGCTTATCAGAAATTTCTGATTTTATCAATTTTATTATTTCAAGATTAAGAGTAGAATATTTTACCTTATCATCCAAGAATTTAAGTCTTCCTTTTTTACGGTCAATTTCTTCTTCAATATTTCTAATTTTCTCTTGCACTTCAAGAATTTCTTTAATCGATTTAGCTTTTTTAAGAATTTCCTTATATTGATTGAGATAAGCTAAATTATTTTCAAGTCTTATATTTAAATCTACATATTCTTCGGTTACATCTTTTGCACTTATATTTTTAGTGTTCAATTTACCAATACCCTCTTCTAAAACATTCACTAACGAATCAAACTTTGCATGCGGAATTTTTAGTTGAAGAGAATAAGAGTTACGGTTTTTATGCGAGCTATACTCTTCTTGCTCATAGTATCCGTCATATTTATTTAGAATAGCATCAATCTTGTTTTTTGCTAATTTCAATTGACTGACCTCAAATTTCATGGAACCATTCTTTATTATTTTACTTCCTTTTTCCAAAGTAAATATTGGGGGAGGCGGTGGTGGTGGCTCAGCGGTTCTTGGCAGTTCTATCTCTAAGTCTTCATCGAAACCAATTCCCTCATCGGAGTTTTGATAGTTGCCCATTGTCAAATAAGATTCAGGGGTTTGATTATAACAGCTTACCATTAACAAACAACTCAATAATATCATTCCTATTTTATACATAAAGTTTTATTTTACAGATGCATGTATTTTTCATTTTGGTGTTTTAGAAATTATTTATACTGCCTGACTAAACAGTTTATAAATGACACTTGTCTAAACTTCCAAATCATTTGAGTAATTTTGGGATAAGATTTATTTATCTAAAAGCTTGTCTAAAATTCACAACAAAATGACACGATCTATTTTCTATTTATTATCCTTGATCGGATTTAGTTTACTGACTAGTTGTTCCACCACACGATCCCTTGCTACAGCACCTAAAATGACCAACCATTTTGACGCCGCACAAAATCAGCTAATTATGTCAGCGGATATCCTCTCCCCTATGCGTGTGTGGAAAATTACAAATAAAACTGATTCGCTTTTATTAAGAAAAACTTGTGAAAAAGTAATTCCTAATCCTGCAGATCCGGTCTTAAATCATTTTGTAAAAAGATTGCTGGTAACCGTTCGAGATAGTATGTCGCTCGGCGTCGGAATTGCTGCACCACAAGTCGGCATTCTAAAAAATATTATCTGGGTACAACGGTTTGACAAAGAAGGTTTTCCTTTTGAAGTTTACCTCAATCCAGTCATCAAAAAATACACAGACAAAAAACAAGACTGCCCTGAAGGATGTCTATCTATTCCTGATCGAAGTGAAACAACCACTAATCGCGCGTACGCCATCCTTCTCGAATACGATAAAATGGATGGTACTCATCAAACAGAATTAATAGAAGATTTTACTGCCGTTATTTTTCAACATGAGATTGATCATTTGCATGGGATTTTATTTTTAGATCATTTAGCAAAGGAAATGAAAAAGTAGTTTTATTTGTAGGCTTTGAGTAGTATATTTATAGAGGTTTTATTTTTCGCAGAAGCGCAAAGACACTCGAACGTGTAAATCTTCTATCGCAAAAGCTTTGTGTATATTAGGTTTATAAAAAGCATTTAAAGTTTTTAGATTCTTTGTAGTAAGCTCATGTATAGATAGCTTATCTTATACTTTTTGAAATTGTTCGTGCTATGTCATTTTCTATCCTTATGATTCCGCTCGATTTGTTTGAGTGAAGGTATTCCTTATCTTTACTTTATGAATAAGAAATTACTTATAGTAGGTGCGGTCGCCGCGTTATTAGCCGTTGTCATTGGCGCTTTTGGTGCACACGGACTCAAAGCGGTCTTAGATTCTGCCCAACTCAACACATTTGAAATAGGTGTTCGATATCAATTCTATCATAGCATCGCCATCTTGGTAGCAGGAATTTTATATTTTCATATTCCTGAAAAAAGTATTATTACGGGAGGTTGGTTTTTTCTAGTTGGTATTTTACTTTTTTCCGGTTCACTATATTTATTGGCTTGTCGGGAAGTATTGGGAATCAGTAGCTGGACTTTTTTGGGACCACTCACACCTATCGGAGGCGTATTTTTTATTCTAGGTTGGGGAATGATTGTTTTAGGAATTGGAAAATCTAAATCATTAAATCAGTAATCCATTATGTCACTAACCAAAATCCAAATCACCGAAATTGCTGAAAACCTCGATGCAGGTCTCCACTGCTATATCGATCTAAACGAATGGACAGTCGAATCTATTCCTGATCCCAAACGACATAGTCGAGACGAAGAACGATGGACCTCCGAAGAAGAACCACCAACTGAAACACCACAAGATAATCGTCGACTACTCATCCTACGGGGCGTACCCAAAATGGAGAATCAACAGATCATAAATCGTTTTATTCCAACCTTAGATAGTAAAACGGTACAA
>JALZUU010000484.1 GCA_023300665.1 Saprospiraceae bacterium
ATCATCAATAACGTAAATATGCGGAGCTTTCTTTATGAAAATACCGTATCAGAGGAAGAAGGAAATTATATCCAAATTAAACTAAAAGGTCAAAAAATAAATACCCAAGCCATCGGAGCCAAACTAACGGTTTATGCTTGCGGACAAACGCTGATGAACGAACAGTTTCCTTCAAGGGGTTTTCAATCTAGTATTGCTAATTATATTCATGTTGGATTAGGAAAATGCAGTCAAATCGATAGTTTAGTAATTAATTGGCCAGACGGATTATCTCAACTAGTTCTAAATCCTGAAATCAATCAACTACATAAAATTGATCGCAAGGAGGATGAAATTCTAAAAGAAAAAAAGAATGTTCAAGTTCTTGAAAATACTACTTTTAAAAAAATAAAACCACTCGGAATTACCCACAAAGAATTTAATTTTAATCAGTTTAATCGAGAGCGATTACTTTTTAAAATGAATACCAATCAAGGGCCAGCTATCGCTACAGCAGATTTAAACAGCGATGGTCAACAGGACATTTTTATCGGTGGAGCAAAAAATCAAACGTCTACTTTACTGCTTTCTAATAATAATTCTTATGATACCATCCGTGTTCCATTTGAAAAACAGGTTCGATCAGAAGTGGTCGATGCGATTTTTTTCGATAGTGATAATGATGGAGATATCGATTTATACATTGCGCATGGAGGTACTGCTTTTCCGCCTAGGTCTGCTGAATTAAAAGACTTGATTTATTTAAATGATGGAAAAGGAAATCTAATGATATCTCCAAAACGATTGCCCTTTCCAACGTCTATCGCAACGGGTGCCTTGGCCATTACTGACTTTGATCAAGATGGTCTATTAGATATTTTTGTTGGAAATCGGAATAGCAATAATTTGTATGGTAAGCCCGGTTCTGGTTATCTTTTAAAAAATAAAGGAGCAAATGAATATGAATTATTGGACTTGCCAGATTTGGAAAACTTAGGGATGATCACGGATGCAGGTTGGTTGGATATTAATGAGGATGGTCGATCTGATTTAGTCGTCGTGGGCGAGTGGATGCCTATTTGCATTTTTATTAATGATGGAAAAGGATTGAAAAAATCTGAGGAAAAATTGGGGTTAGAACATACCAATGGAATGTGGAATTGTTTATTGCTAGAAGATTTTAATAAAGATGGAAAAATAGATATTTTTGCAGGAAATATTGGCCAAAATTCTATCTTAAGCAAACAACATAAACTCTTTATTAATGATTTTGATAGCAATGGCCAAATTGAGCAAATACTTTGTGAGGCTATTGAAGATAAAGATTTTCCAATCTTAGATATGGATGAGATTATGGGACAACTTCCTTCTTTGAAAAGAAAATATTTATACTATCGGGATTATAGTGGAGCTGCGATGTCTGATTTGTTTTCCAAGGAATTATTGAATAATGCGATGGTTCTAGAATTAGATATGGTCGAATCAGCCCTTTGGTGGCAAACAAAGAATGGTTTCGAAAAACAATCCTTACCTTTAGAGGTTCAATATTCTTCGGTTCATACCTCCTTCGCTAAAGATTATAATCAAGATGGTAACTTGGATATTTTTTTAGGTGGGAATCACTTTTTGGTTAAACCTCAATTCGGCCGACAAGATGCTTCAAAAGGTTGGTTGTTGACCGGACAAACCACTCAAGATAAATCGGTGACGTACCCTTTTGCGCAGTCGCTATATCTTGATGGTCAGATTAGAAATTTTACTTTATTAGATGATAAACGAACTTTGATTGGAATCAATAATCAACCAATTTTAGTTGTTGAATAAATTTTAGTAAAAAATATGAGAAAGATTTTAAAAATTAGTTTTATCCTAATACTATTTGGATTGTTATTTGGTAGTTGCGAATCAGAATATACGTCTTTAGTGAAAAAAGAATTGGCTTCTGGTGAGATCAACGAGGAGTTGCTTTTTGGATTAAAAGTAGGAGATAAACAAAAAGATTTTTTTAAGACCTGTTGGCGATTGAACAAAGAAGAAGT
The DNA here is from genome assembly GCA_023300665.1 of Saprospiraceae bacterium. Lineage (GTDB taxonomy): Bacteria > Bacteroidota > Bacteroidia > Chitinophagales > Saprospiraceae > JALZUU01. Next base: position 2,019 of record JALZUU010000484.1, read on the forward strand.
GATCACTCACGGACCAGATAATAAATATGCTTTATTCAAGACAAGCCTAGATTCTACTGCAGAAAAATCTCAAGATGTCGATATGCTTTTTTATGCTATTTTTGATGATCGGCAAAATATAATCGGAATGGATTTGAAATTTAAATATGCTGCTTGGGCTCCTTGGAATGAAGATTATCAAGCCGACGTTTTAGCCAAAAACTTAACAGATTATTATTTGCGTCAGTATCCAGGAAATTCTTTTTTAAAAGTAGATGTTGACGCTATTGAAGAGCAGGTTTATGTAAAGGTAGATGGCAATCGACAAATAAAAATTTATCCCATCTCTGATCAAGATGTGGTCGTCAAAATAGAAGACCTTCGAAAGAAGTCGGCTTATAAAGAATTAGTAAAATAACCCCTTGAATTTTATTCCTAAGCAATTATTTTTTATGAAATTAATAGTACACGCTTTTATAGTTTTTGTAATTCTTCTAGGACTTTTTGCCTGCCAAGAGGATGGATCTTCTGGCTCGCTTTTTACGTTGAAAGACAACCAAAGTATCGGGGTTGAATTTTCCAATAACTTGACCGCTACACCTGAATTTAATGTTTATAAATATCGGAATTTTTATAATGGTGGTGGAGTAGGACTTGGTGATATCAACAACGATGGACTAATCGATGTCTATCTGATTTCTAATCAATCTTCCAATAAATTATATATAAACAAAGGCAATTTTGAATTTGAAGACATCACAGAAAAGGCAGGTGTCGGTGGACAAAAATCTTGGTCAACTGGTGTTTCTTTTGCTGATGTGAATCAAGATGGTTTATTGGATATTTATGTTTGTAATTCTGGAGATATAAAAGGTGATAATAAAGAAAATGAGCTTTTTATTAATCAAGGAGATATGACTTTTGTCGAATCAGCCACGGCTTATAATCTCAATGATAAAGGATATACGACCCATGCTAATTTTTTTGACTACGATCGAGATGGCGACTTAGATGTTTATATCCTTAACAATTCTTATCAAGCGATTGGTAGTTTTAATCTCAAAAAAAATGAACGACCTAAACGCGATCTTTTAGGAGGTGATAAGTTGATGGAAAACCGCGATGGAAAATTCTATGATGTGAGCGAAGAAGCTGGAATTTATGGAAGTGTCATTGGTTTTGGTTTGGGAATTACCATCAGTGATTTTAATAATGACCAATGGCCAGATATTTTTATTTCCAATGATTTTTTCGAAAGAGATTATCTCTATGTTAATCAACAAAATGGAACTTTCAAGGAAGACCTTGTTCAGCAAATGAAGTCGATTAGTGGCGCCTCTATGGGGGCTGATGCAGCCGACATTGATAATGATGGAAATCCAGATCTTTTTGTAACAGAGATGCTCCCTTCAGAATATGAGCGCCTAAAAACAGTGACAACTTTTGAAGACTGGAATAAATATCAATACAATGTTAAAAATGGATACCATCATCAGTTTACGCGAAATGTTCTACAACGAAATAATGGAAATGATACCTATAGTGAAATCTCTCGGTTTGCCGGAGTAGAAGCTTCTGATTGGAGTTGGGGCGCGTTATTTTTTGATATGGACAATGATGGATTAAAAGACCTTTTCGTCGCAACTGGAATTTACAAGGACCTCACCAATCAAGACTATCTTGCTTATATAGCCAACGAAACCGTGATGAAAGCCATTGTGACCGAAGAAGGGGTAAACTATAAAGAATTGATTGATATCATTCCTTCCAATCCCGTGGAGAATCACGCCTACAGAAATACGGATGGGTTAAACTTTGATAAATTCTCGGATAGTGGATTATGGCAATCTGGATTTTCAAATGGATCTGCTTATGGAGATTTAGATAATGATGGAGACCTTGATTTAGTAGTCAATAATGTCAATACGCCTTGTTTCTTTTTTGAAAATAATCAGAATGCTCAAACGAATCGTTATCTAAAATTAGAACTACTGGGAAATAAACAAAATCATTTTGGATTTGGTGCTACCGTTCGAGTGACTGCTG
>JALZUU010000485.1 GCA_023300665.1 Saprospiraceae bacterium
ACCACATTCTGAAAATCAAATAATTGCACTGCAAACTTATGCTCGTATCCTAAATTCAATTTCCATTTTTTATATTCCAAAACGGTAAATTCTATGCCTGTATAATATCCTGGTAACCATTTGCTATAAGTATTTCGTTCCTGATTTTGATCATAGTCTCCGCTTGTAAATAAAGCGCCACCAAAGAGATGTATAGATGAAAAAGTTTTTATCTTTTCTTTGTTTTCAATAGCATCTTCTTTTTCTTCTTCCTCTATATCTATTGATTGTTTAGGCTCTTTAGGTACAAAGAAAATTGGTGGCGTTAACCGAAGTTTATTAGGAATTAAAAAAGTATTGATCGGAATATAAGCAAGCGTTTTGGTTACAGGAATAGATTCATCCACGTTGGTTGATTTATCCATCTCTTTAATCTTAGATTCCGTTTTTAGTAGCGTAGTAGTTCTACCACCAGACTTCGTTGTTTCTAGCGTTGCATTTGTATTTGTAAATTCTAATTTTTTAGATGAAAAAGCATCTAATGCTTCTTCTATTTTATTTTTTTCTAAATTAAAATTAGAAACTGTTTTTTCACTTGTTTGACGGATTGAACTGGTATTTGGTTTTAAAATGTTCGAAAGATCTTCTTGTGTATTTTCGGTAAAGGCTAAAGATTTTTTAATAGTGGTTTTATCTGAATGAATAGGGTTTTTATTTTTGGTTGTTTCAGCAATATTGATAATAGAAGCAGCTTCTTTTGTCTCTATTTTTTTTGAGAAAAAGAATACAGAGAAAAGTAAAAACATGCTACTCCCAACAGTAAACCAGACCCAAAAGAATCTTTTCTTTCGTTTTGGTTCCTCCATCTTTTCGTAGATACCTTCGTGCATAGCATCCCATCCGAATCCTTCAGGAAGATCGTTCGATTGATCATCGTTGTATAGGTCGGATATTTTTTTATCGAAAGAGTCCATACGCTTTCCTTTTATCGTTATTAAATAAGTGGAGATAAATCCATTTTTTTGCTCTGGCTAGTTGAGACCTAGAAGTTTCTATTTTTATGTCTAAAAGCTTTGAAATTTCTTTATGATTGTAGCCATCAATCACATACATGGTAAATACGATTCGGTAACCATCCGGTACTTGTTCTAGGACCTTGTCAACGTCTGCTCTCGATAGTTTTTCATAGTTGTCATTGCTTCCTAATTTCTCAGTTTGAAATTCATCTAGCGGTACTAGATGTGAAAATTGTTTCTTTTTTCTAATTAACATCAAAGCCTGATTCACCGCTATTTTTCGAATCCAACTATTAAAAGTTCCTTTGGTAGCATCATAGCTTTTGATATTTTTAAAAACATTGGCAAACACTTCTTGCATCGTATCTTTGATATCTTCGGTTTCTCGGACATATCGTTTGATCGTCGAGTAGACATAAGGGGCGCAAGCTTGGTAGAGCTGGCGTTGTCCTAATTGTTGTCCACTTTGGCAAAGCGATATGATTTTTTTTTCTACCAAAAGAATCGGAAATTTTTAAGGAAAGACAATAAAATAAGTTGAGATTTTAGGCAACCAATTTTGGTGACCTACCTGTTAGTGACAGGTTCAGAGTGACAGAAAATTCATTCTTTAAATGATCTAAAAAATAAAGTACCCGATAATTTTATCGGATACTTTATTTCAAAGACTTTATCATTATTGACACGCTTCTAAAAGTGTAAATAATTCTTCCGTGCTATTAATGGTAACTGTAGAATTATCTTCCGCTAAAACCACTTCGACTGGATAAATTAATTCTATAATGAATCCACCCGTATTTGAAAAGACCGCATTAAAAAATTCATCGAAATTATTAGCCGTTTCCGTGATATTACTATTCGGACCAACATAACTAACTGGATATTGGATGTCATAACAAGTGCCTCCTCCGTTAATATCTCCTGTCAGTAAAAGTAAAGCACCAGGTTCTGTTGGTTCTCCAAAACCGCCACATTCAAAAAAGGCAAGATCCAATTCTTCTTGATTATTAATAACTAATGCATTACCTTCTTCGTCGATTAATGTTAATGGAAAAGCAAATCCAACAATATTACCATTTAACAAGTTATTGTTTAGATCGTCTTCTGTTTCTAGAATTACGGTTGTTTCATTTCCGTTTGCATCTATTTGGATAACCCCTAATGGAAAACCTAATTCGTAACATCCTAGTCCTCCACTAGTGTATGGAATGGAATCGCAGGGAGGATGTGTTCCTTCACACTCGAAAAATAATCCAAAAAGTTCGTCATCGTTTTCTGCCGTCACTTCTTCTTCATTTTCATCAATTAAGATTAATGGAAAATTAAAGAATAAAATGTTATTGTTTGCTAATGCTTCGATAAAAGCAGCTTCGTCCTCAACGGTTATAGAGTTTTCATCTAAATCATTCAATGTTAGTGGATATAGAAGGTCGTAGCAGCTATTTTCTGCATTGATAACATAAGCAGGGAATCCTCCTTCAGAAACATTCCATCCTCCATCCGGAATACAAACTGCAAAGGCTTCACCTAATGCCATACCGTCGGCAATTTCTGCTATTTCACCATCTTCATAGGTGATCGTTAAAGGATAAATAAAATCGATTTCAGTTCCTTCAGTTGCATTTATTAACGCCGCATCAAAATCTTCAACACTTGTGATAGTTGAAATAACACCATCTACCGTCAAATCAAATGGAGTATTGATATTAAAACACCCTAAGTCAAAATCTTCATCACTCAATACCTGTGCTACTAACGGATTATTGGAGGTCTCAATTGGTTCAGGCAATAGAATTGGATCAATTTCAGTTGGCAGTTCAATATTTTCCTTTGTACAAGAAACAATTGATAAAATTACCATTGCAAGTAAAACTATAATTTTTGAATTTTTCATTGTTTATTTTTTTTATTCGCAGATTTCAACCTGCTTAAATTAAATTTATTTTTTTTAAATTTTTTATGATCGATCTACACCGTACCATATGCAGATGTCTTAGAAAACGTTGCTTCAGTTAGAAAATAAATAAAACTAATTAAGTTAATGACTTGTAAAAACTTGATATTCAGTCTTTTAGCTAGAAAAATAAAAATTCTATTTTTCTAGCTAAAAGAGGAAATAAATAGGCAGCTTTAGGTGTGAAAATATATTTTTGGATTTAAATTGAACTTCAACTCCTGAGTTGCATTATGATTTTTTAATTAAAAAGTCGGTGAAATATTTTTTCTGATCCGTAAATTTATGGATCAATGAAAGGTTGGTTTTAGAAAGTACTTGTTTTAAAATCGCATCATTGTATTTTCTAGATATCTCTGTATGGATTAATTCATCCTTGGCAAAATGAAAGGTTTTATTCAGACAACTGATGGTAACACTTTGTGCAATATCACTTTTTATAAAACTTTTGGTAATACCTGTCTTTTCAGAATATTCTGGTTGATGGGAAAAATGGTCTACGTTAAAGTTTCCACCCAATTCCCGATTAATTCGAGTTAGTAAATTAAGATTAAAATCTCGGGTAATTCCAGCAGCATCATTATAGGCAGGTAGTACGATATCAACAGACTTAATTAAATCTAATCCCAACAATATTTTGTCATCTTTTTTTAAATAGCTAGATAGTGACTGAAGAAATTTATTGGCCATCTCATCCTTTAAGTTTCCTAAATTTGACCCAATGAAAAGGATCACCTTTGGTTTGTCTGAGATTAATAAGGATTCGAGCACCTTAAAATATTCTCCTTGCTTAGGATTGATTTTGAGTTTTGGTAATTGACTGGAAAGTGCATCTTTTAATTGATCTAAAGCATTTTGAGAAATATCTACTGGAAGGTATTCGAAATTATAGTTTTGCTTCTCTAAAGCGGTTAATAATTTGACGGTTTTGGTTCCGTCTCCAGCTCCTAGTTCAATCAGTTCAAAAGGTTGATTTTTTGACATTCCAAAAGCAGAAATAATATCATTTGCCTGTTCTGTAAAAATTTCCATTTCAGAATCGGTCAGATAATATTCAGGCATCGCCATAATCTGCTGAAATAAAGCATCCCCTTTTTTATCATAAAAATATCTAGAAGATAGAAATTTAGTTTGCGCGCTAAGTCCTTCTGCAACATGATCTTGAAAGGCAGTATCTTGAGTAAATGTTGATGATTTCAAAAAATAATAATTTTATTAGTGAGAATGAATTACTAAAATTTTAT